>JAURXE010000651.1 GCA_030654635.1 Pseudomonas sp. | reverse complement strand
ATGGACGCTGCCGAAGCCTTCGGCAAGATCAAGCAGCAGGTACGGGTGCCATTGGTAGCCGATATCCACTTTGATTACCGCATCGCCTTGCGCGTTGCGGAACTTGGGGTTGATTGTTTACGCATCAATCCGGGCAATATTGGCCGGGAAGACCGGGTCAGAGCCGTTGTCGATGCTGCTCGTGATCGCGGTATCTCGATTCGTATCGGCGTAAATGCCGGCTCGCTGGAAAAAGACCTGCAAAAAAAATATGGCGAACCGACTCCGGCAGCCTTGGTCGAGTCGGCCTTGCGCCACGTCGAGCACCTGCAGCGGCTGAATTTCCAAGAGTTCAAAGTCAGCGTTAAAGCCTCCGACGTGTTTATGGCGGTTGAAGCCTATCGCTTGCTCGCTAAACAAATTGATCAGCCGCTGCATCTGGGCATTACCGAAGCCGGTGGCTTACGTTCGGGCACGGTAAAGTCCGCGGTTGGTCTGGGTATGCTGCTGGCCGATGGTATCGGCGATACCATCCGCATCTCACTGGCGGCCGATCCAGTCGAAGAAATCAAGGTTGGTTTTGATATTCTTCGCTCGTTGCGCTTGCGCTCGCGGGGCATCAACTTTATTGCCTGCCCAAGTTGCTCGCGGCAAAACTTCGACGTGGTGAAAACCATGAACGAACTCGAAGGTCGCTTGGAAGACTTGCTGGTGCCGTTGGATGTCGCCGTAATAGGCTGCGTGGTTAACGGCCCAGGCGAGGCCAAAGAAGCCCATATCGGCTTGACCGGCGGCTCACCGAGTAACCTGGTGTATATCGATGGCAAGCCGGCATTGAAGTTTACTAATGACAACCTGGTGGATCAGCTCGAAGCATTAATTCGCCAGAAAGCGGCCGAAAAAGTCGCGGCTGACGCGGCCGTAATCGCCCGCGGCTAAGCCACCAATGGCCCGTATTTCTAAGGATTCTTTGTGAGCAAGACGCTGCAAGCCATTCGTGGCATGAACGATATTTTGCCCGAGCAAACACCGCTTTGGCGCTATTTTGAAAGCACAGTCGCCAGCTTGTTGGATGGCTACGGCTATCGGCAAATTCGCATGCCGATTGTCGAGGCCACCGAGTTATTCAAGCGTTCGATTGGCGAAGTCACCGATATCGTTGAAAAGGAAATGTATACCTTCGACGATCGCAACGGCGACTCCCTGACCCTGCGCCCGGAAGGTACTGCCAGCTGCGTGCGTGCCGTGCTTGAACATGGCATCACCGGCGGCGGCCAGGTGCAAAAGCTCTGGTACAGCGGCCCGATGTTTCGCCATGAACGTCCGCAGAAAGGTCGTTATCGGCAGTTTCATCAGATTGGCGTTGAGGTGTTTAACCTCGACGGCCCGGACATCGATGCCGAGTTGATTATCATGACCTGGCGGCTGTGGGGTTTGCTCGGCATTCGCCAGGCCTTGACCTTGGAGCTGAATAGTTTAGGCAGCAGCGCGGCGCGGGCTAATTATCGCGAAGCCTTGGTCGAGTTTCTGTCGGCGCGCCTGGATCAGTTGGATGAAGACAGCAAGCGTCGGCTGACTACTAATCCGCTACGGATTCTCGACAGCAAAGTGGCAGAAACCCAGGCCTTGCTGATGGATGCGCCGAAACTGGTTGACCATCTCGACGAGGAATCTGTCACGCACTTTGCCGGCCTGACCGCGCGTCTGGATGCTGCGGGTATTCCTTATGTGCTCAATCCCAAGCTGGTACGTGGCTTGGATTACTACGGCAAAACCGTGTTCGAGTGGGTGACTAACCAGCTCGGTGCCCAGGGCACTGTGTGCGCCGGTGGCCGCTATGATGGCCTGGTTGAACAAATGGGCGGCAAACCTACTACCGGTGTTGGTTTTGCCATGGGTATCGAGCGCTTAGTCTTGCTGCTTGAAGCCTTGGAGCAAGTTCCGGCTGCACTGGCCCGGCAGGTTGATGTGTATTTCTGCGCCTTGGGTGCGCCGGCTGAACTGGCCGCGTTAGTCTTGGCGGAGCGCTTGCGCGATCAGCTGCCACATGTGCGCTTACAGGTCAATGCCGGTGCCGGCAGCTTCAAGAGTCAGTTTAAAAAAGCCGACAAGAGTGGCGCTTTGTTTGCGCTGATTTTGGCGGAAGACGAGTTGGCCCAGCAGACCGTCGCGCTCAAGCCACTGCGTGGTAATGGCGAACAACAACATATCAGCTGGACTGCTCTTGCCGAGCAGCTAGCGGCCTGCTTGCAGGCTTGAGCATTCAGCGAAAAGGAGTATTTGAGTGACCTCGCGTACCGAAGATGAAGAACTCGCGGTAATCCTTGATTGGTGGCAACGCAACGGCAAGCCGCTGCTGACCGGTGGCGCCTTGGCGTTGGTGGTGGTCTTTGGCTGGCAGGCTTGGCAAAAATACCAAGTCACTCAGGCGCAAGGTGCCTCGGTGTTGTATCAGCAACTGCTGGAAACGAGCCTGATTGCCAATGCTCAGCCGGACGCCAGCAAAGTGGCTGAGCTGACCGGCAAGCTTAAGAGCGAATACCCTGGCACGCACTACAGCCAGTACGGCAGCCTGCTGTTGGCCAAGGTTGCAGTGGAGTCGGGCAAGCTTGATGACGCGGCTACCGAGCTTAAGGCCGTTCTAGACAAGCCCGCCGATAGCACCTTGGCCGAATTGGCGCGTCAACGTTTAGCGCGGGTCATGGCGGCGCAAGGCAAGGTCGAAGAGGCGCTGAAATTACTCGCCGGTGATGCGGATCAAGCTTACTTGACCAGTCGTGAAGAGCTTAAGGGCGATTTATTGGTCAAGCTTGAGCGCAGTGATGAAGCCTTAGTGGCTTATCAGAAAGCCAAGGCGGCGCTGAGTGCTGACGCGGCAGTGGGCGGCTTGCAAATCAAGATCGACGATCTAGCCAAAGGGGATGCATAACGTGATGCGCTGGAAAAACGCCGCATTGCTGGCCCTGGCCGTTATGGTCGTGGGTTGCAGCAGCAACAGCAAAAAGGAATTGCCGCCAGCCGAACTGCCGGAGTTCACCGCCGAAGTCGAGTTGAAGACTGAGTGGAATCGCTCGATTGGTGATGGTCAGGGTGAGTCCTATAACCTGCTGACCCCAGCCGTCGATGGTGATCACATCTATGCTGCCGATGCCGAAGGCGTGGTGGTGGCCATGGATCGTTTCAGCGGCGATGTGCTGTGGAAGCAAGACCTTGAACGCCCCGTTTCTGGTGCTATAGGTGTTGGCTCGGGCTTGGTGGTGGTCGGTACCCTCAAAGGTGAAGTGATCGCCTTGGATCAGTCTACTGGCGAGCAGAAGTGGCTATCGCTGGTGACCAGCGAAGTGCTCTCGGCGCCAGCGGTGAATAGCGATGTCGTAGTGGTACAAACTCAAGACGATCGCTTGATTGGATTTGATTCAGCCACTGGTAACCAGCGCTGGATTTACGAAAATCCACCTGCGGTACTGACTTTGCGCGGTACCAGTGCACCAGTACTGACGTCGCGTTTGGCTATTGCGGGTTTCTCCACCGGCAAAGTGGTCGCTATTGATCTTGAACGTGGTGTACCGGTTTGGGAGCAGCGGGTTGCTGTGCCGCAAGGCCGTTCCGAGTTGGATCGGGTGGTCGATATCGACGGTAACCTGATGCTGGCGGGCGACACTCTTTACGTTGTTAGCTATCAAGGTCGGGTTGCCGGTCTGGATGTCAACAGCGGTCGCGTGCTTTGGCAGCGCGAAGCTTCCAGCTATGTGGGTTTGGCCCAAGGTCTTGGCAGCGTCTATGTCAGCCTGGCCAGCGGCACTGTTGAGGGCATTGATGAACGCTCGGCCTCGGCCTTGTGGAGCAACGATGCCTTGGCTCGTCGGCAGTTGTCCGCGCCAGAAGTGTTTTCGAGCTACGTAGCTTTCGGCGATTTCGAAGGTTATCTGCATCTGGTTAGCCAGGTTGATGGCCACTTCGTGGGTCGCGAGAAGATCGATAGCGATGGCGTGCGGGTTCGCCCGCTGGTAGTTGGCGATTGGATGTATGTGTTTGGTAATAGCGGTGATTTGGTCGCATTGACCATCCGCTAAGAGCCTGCTCACACCGCACTTGTTTATGCGGTGTTGAACAGCTTCTAAACTAAGTGTTTGGCCGCTACCGTTTACGGCAGCGGCCTTTGTGTTTTTTAGATATTTTGCTGGAGGAGCCAATGGTTCCGGTAATCGCCCTGGTGGGCCGCCCTAACGTGGGCAAGTCCACACTGTTCAACCGCCTGACCAGAACCCGTGACGCAATTGTCGGCGATCTGGCGGGGCTGACTCGTGATCGCCAGTACGGTGAGGCCAAGTGGCAGGGGCGGACTTATATCCTGATCGACACTGGCGGCATTTCTGGTGACGAAGACGGCATGGACGCAAAGATGGCCGAGCAATCCTTGCTGGCTATCGAAGAGGCCGATGTTGTGTTGTTTATGGTCGACGCCCGCGCCGGGCTGTGCGCCGCCGACCAGATGATTGGCGAGCATTTGCGCAAGCGCAATAAGCGCTCTTTCCTGGTAGTGAACAAGGTCGACAATATCGACCCTGATCTGGCTCGCGCCGAGTTCAGCCCCTTGGGCATGGGCGTGCCACTGGCGATTGCCGGCGCCCACGGTCGCGGCATTACCCAGATGTTGGAAGTCGCACTGGTCGATTTCCCGCAAGACCCGGTCGAGTTGCAAGCGCTGGAAGGCGAAATCGTTGCCGAAGGCGAAGAGGCCAAACTGATCCCCGGCCCAAGCGAGAAAGATGGCATCAAGATCGCCATCATCGGTCGGCCGAACGTGGGTAAGTCGACTTTGGTTAACCGTATGCTCGGTGATGACCGGGTGATCGTGTATGACGAGCCGGGCACTACTCGTGACAGTATTTACATCCCGTTTCAGCGTGATGAAGAAAAATACACCCTGATCGATACCGCCGGTGTACGTCGGCGCGGCAAGATCTTCGAGGCGGTGGAAAAGTTCTCGGTGGTGAAAACCCTGCAGGCGATCCAGGACGCCAACGTGGTGATCTTCGTCATGGATGCCCGCGAGGGCGTGGTTGATCACGACCTGAACTTGCTTGGTTTTGTGCTGGAAACCGGCCGTGCGCTGGTGATTGCCCTGAACAAGTGGGACGGCATGGAGCCCAGCGAGCGCGACTATGTGAAGGTCGAGCTGCAGCGCCGACTGTTCTTCGTCGACTTTGCCGATATTCACTTTATCTCCGCCTTGCACGGCACTGGCGTTGGCCATTTGTATGGCTCGGTGCAGGCCTCGTTCAAGTCCGCTATTACCCGCTGGCCGACTAACCGCCTGACCCAGATTCTTGAGGATGCGGTCAGTGAGCACCAGCCGCCAATGGTCAATGGTCGGCGGATCAAGTTGCGTTATGCCCACTTGGGCGGCGCTAACCCACCGATAATCGTGATTCACGGTAATCAGGTCGACAAGATCCCGCGGGCATATTCGCGCTATCTGGAAAACACCTATCGCCGTGTCTTGAAACTGGTCGGTACGCCGATTCGTATCGAGTACAAGGGCGGCGAAAACCCCTTCGAAGGCAAGAAAAACTCCCTGACCGATCGCCAGGTCAACAAGAAGCGGCGGATGATGACGCACCACAAAAAAGCCGATAAAAAGCGCAAAGACAAACGCTAAGGCTTATTAGTCAGTAAGGTGGGGGTTGCTGCGTAGCGGCATAACCCATCATCGCTGTGCTGGCGGCGATTGATAATGACTAAAAAGCTGTGGTCTGCGCCCTGTCGACTTTCCCTGTTATTCGCTTACTCAGAAGGGACGCCACTGAGTAGGCGCAGATAAAGACATGACTATATGTCTGGCATGCTGCCAATCGACTAACAGGGGTAAAACATGAAAAAAATATTTTTGCTGGCGGCGGGATTAAGCTCTTCCATTGCCGCTCAAGCGCAGGTTGTCCCGGGCAGCGCTTTGTTTGTTGGCTTGGGTGGCAGTTATAACTCAGTCGATTTTGGTAATCCGCATAACTATTCCCAAGGCGTATCTAATGTTTATGATGCGCAAACTGGGGATTTGGTTTCGGTGGGTTCAGCCGGTGGTTCTACCAACGTCTCGCTAGACACCCAGTCCACCTCGGCGCCGGTGCTCCAGGCTGGCTATTTCGAGCATTTTTCCGGCAGCAACTGGTTGTGGGGTGCTAAATTTTCCTACAGCTATTTAAATAAAACGGCCACCAATAAAGTTGTCCTTATTCCGCAGGCGGGATCGTTTACCGATCTAGTCGATCAAACCCCCACAGCGTTTACCGGCAATGTGTTTGTTCGCTCCTATCAAGCCAGTATTAAGCATCAGATGAGCTTGATTCCCTTTATCGGTCATTCATTTGAGCAGAGTATTCTGTATTTTGGTGTCGGTCCGACCTTGACGCAAACTGAAACTGAGCTTTCCGATACCATTGGTTTTGCCGATATTGATGGTGGCCATACAGATATCACCGGCTCACCTACTAGTATCTCCAGTACTCAGTGGTTATATGGCGGCGCCGCGGTAGTGGGTGCTACTTATTTCTTTGATCCGTCTTGGTTCGTGGATGCAAGTTATAGCTATGCGGTGACGCAAAATAAAACCACCGATTATTCCGAGCCCTTTGTTAATACCTCGGATGGCTATGAAACCGTTGGTGTGCTGTCGGGCGACTACGCGGGGCGTGTGACTACCCAGGCGTTAACGGTCTCTATTAACAAGTCATTTTGATTTAATTCGCCTCAGTCAAATTCGAGCTGCTTTGCTCAGGCTGCACTCTTATCTGCGCTGCTGGCGCCGCTCGAATGGACGGCTTGGTCGCAGTCAGGAAGGTTAGCAATAAGGCGCAGGGCATTAGCTTCTGCGCCTTTTTTGTGGCTGTTTTATGATGGGCTTAACGCCCGCAGACCAAGTGATCTGGGTTTATTCATCGGAGGGTTAAATGCTGCAGAGCAAACTGCCGAATGTCGGTACCACTATCTTTACCCGCATGTCGCAATTGGCCGCGCAGACTGGCGCGCTCAATCTGTCGCAAGGCTTTCCGGATTTTGCCAGCCCGCCGGCCTTGTTGGCTGCCGCCGTCAAACATTTGGGTGCGGGGCATAATCAGTATGCGCCGATGACCGGCTTGCCTCGTTTGCGCGAACAGGTGGCGGCCAAAATTGCCGGCCTGTATGGCCGCAGTGTCTGCGCCGAGGCCGAGGTGACCATCCTGCCTGGCGCCACCGAAGGCATCTTCTGCGCCGTGCAGGCGCTGATTCGGCCCGGTGACGAGGCCATAGTGTTGGATCCTTGCTACGACAGTTATGAGCCCTCGGTCGAGTTGGCGGGCGGGCGTTGCGTGCATGTGCCGCTGACGCTGCCGAGCTTTTCCATCGACTGGCAGCTCTTGGCGGAGGCCATCACCCCGCGCACCCGGCTGATTTTTATTAACTCGCCGCACAATCCCAGCGGCGCGCTGCTCAGTCGCGCCGACCTGGATCAGCTGGCGGCGCTGATCCGCGATCGCGACATCTACCTGATTAGCGATGAGGTCTATGAGCATCTGGTCTTCGATGGTGCCCAGCATGCCAGCGTGCTGGCCCATGACGAGCTGTATGCACGGGCTTTTGTGGTCAGTTCTTTCGGCAAGACCTACCACGTCACTGGCTGGAAGACCGGCTATGCGGTGGCGCCGCCTCTGCTGTCTGTTGAGCTGCGCAAGATCCACCAGTACGTCAATTTCTGCGGGGTGACGCCGCTGCAGCATGCACTGGCCGACTTTATGGCCGAGCATCCCGAGCACATCACAGAGTTGCCGGCTTTTTATCAAGCCAAGCGCGACCTGTTTTGCGATCAGCTGGCCGGCTCACGGTTCAGCTTTACCCGCGCGCCGGGGACTTATTTTCAATTGGCGGATTACTCCGCTATTCGCCCTGATCTCGATGATGTGGCCATGGCCGAGTGGCTCACCCGCGAACACGGCGTGGCGGCGATTCCGGTCTCGGTGTTTTACCAGAAAGCCCCGGCTGACATGCGTTTGGTGCGTTTTTGTTTCGCCAAGCGTGAGGAAACCTTGCTGGCAGCGGGGGAGCGGCTGTGCGCGATATAAGCCTGTTATCGGACCTTAAATTAGCGCTGATTCAAACTACCTTGGTTTGGCAGAACCCGGCGGCCAACCGCGCGCACTTTGAGTCTTTGTTTACGCAAGCCCGAGGCGCCGATTTGATCGTGCTGCCGGAGATGTTCAGCACCGGTTTCTCCATGCAGTCTGCCGAGTTGGCCGAAGACGAAGACGGCCCCACCACTCAGTGGCTGCGCCAGCAAGCGCAGCGCCTGGGCGCGGTGCTGACCGGCAGCCTGATTATCCAGGCCAGCGATGGCAGCTACCGCAATCGCCTGCTCTGGGCGCGTCCGGACGGCAGTCTGGCGCATTACGACAAGCGTCATCTGTTTCGCATGGCCGGAGAGCATAAGTATTACAGCGCCGGCGAGCATCAGGTGGTGCTGGACGTGAAGGGCTGGCGGGTGCGGCCGTTGATTTGTTACGACCTGCGTTTTCCGGTCTGGAGTCGCGACGGGCAGGACACCGACGTGCTGCTCTACACCGCCAACTGGCCGGCGGCGCGGCGCACGCACTGGAACCGTCTGCTACCGGCGCGGGCGATTGAAAATCTGTGTT
>JAURXE010000648.1 GCA_030654635.1 Pseudomonas sp. | reverse complement strand
AGGCTGGCGGTGCCGTACAGAGCGGTCGATTGGCTGTCGAGCTTCTGCGCGGTGACGGTTTCCAGCATGTCGAGCATCTTCGGATCGGCCGTTTGGCCCATCTTCAGGTGCTTGTCCTCGGTAACGATGCGCAGCACCTTGCCGGCCTGGGCGCCGCCCATTACGGCGGTCTTGCTGTTGGGCCAGGCGAAGATAAAGCGTGGGTCCAGACCACGGCCGCACATGGCGTAGTTGCCTGCGCCGTAGGAGCCGCCGACGACGATGGTCAGCTTGGGCACGCTGCAATTGGCCACGGCCTGAATCAGCTTGGAGCCGTGCTTGATCACGCCGTTTTGTTCTGACTCGGTGCCGACCATAAAGCCGGTGGTGTTGTGGAAGAACAGAATCGGCGTGTTGCTCTGCTCGCACAGCTGGATAAATTGCGCCGCCTTGGCGGCACCTTTCGGGGTGATCGGGCCGTTGTTGCCGATAAAGCCGCAGCGCTGGCCTTCGATGGCCAAGTGGCCGCAGACGGTCTGGTTGTCGAACTCGTTTTTGAAGTCGAGAAACACTGAACCATCGGCGATACGGGCGATGATCTCGCGCACGTCGTAGGGCTTTTTCGCATCGTTTGGCACGATGCCGAGCAGCTCTTCGGCTGGATACAGCGGCTCCTGATAGGGCGTTTTCACTGGGGCCGGCAGCTGCGCATTCCATGGCAGCATGCCGACGATTTCGCGGGCGATGCGTACGCCATCAGCGTCGTTTTCGGCCAGGTATTCGGCGGTACCGGCGACCTGGGCGTGCATTTCGGCGCCGCCCAGCTCTTCATCGGTGGCCACTTCGCCGGTGGCGGCTTTCAGCAGTGGCGGGCCGGCAAGGAACATCTTGGCCTTGCCGCGCACCACCACTACGTAGTCAGACAGACCGGGCTGGTAAGCCCCGCCGGCGGTGCTGGAGCCGTGCACCACGGTGATCTGCGGCAGGCCCATGGCCGACATGCGTGCCTGGTTGGCGAAGCCGCGGGCGCCTTCGACAAAAATCTCGGCGGCGTAGTTGAGGTTGGCGCCTCCACTCTCGGCCAGGGTCACCATGGGTAATTTGTTTTCAGTGGCGATCTGCTGCAGACGCAGGCATTTCTTCAGGCCTGATGGCGAGATGGTGCCGCCTTTGATCGCGCTGTTATTGGCGATCACCATGCAGCGCACGCCCTGGATATAGCCGATGCCAGCCACCAAGCCGCCGCCGGCCATGCTGCCGTCCTTGTCGTCGTGTAACTTGTAGCCGGCCAAAGAGGCCAGCTCGAGAAACGGCGCGCCGGCGTCCAGTAGCAGGTTCAAGCGTTCGCGGGGCAGCAACTGGCCGCGTTTTTCAAACTTGGCTTTGGCTTCAAACGCCTTGTCCAGCA
>JAURXE010000643.1 GCA_030654635.1 Pseudomonas sp. | reverse complement strand
TATCTCAGTGATTTCGATGACAGCGTGGTTCGGCACGGCGTGGACGTTTCGGGTGACTTTCTCGAAACCGCCCGCAAGCGGCTCCCTGCGGCCACCTTTCACCATGGCGACTATCTTCAGATCGATCCCGGCATCACCTTTCAGATGATCTATAGCGTCGGCGTCATGCAGTATATCCCGCCATCCCGGATCCCGAGCCTATTCGCCAAGATCAGCAGGGATCTTCAAAGCAAGGGAATCGTACTAATCCAGTACCCGCACGCCACTTCTCTGGGCGACTGCCTCTACCCGGACCTGACCTATGTCCAGTATTCTCCCGTGTTTGTTGAGCAGGCGCTGGCAGAACATTTTGATATTCTGAGCCATCGGCATTCCTACGACGACCGCGTGTTGGACTTCAAATTTGACCCGGTGAAATACGATCCGGAAATGGGCAAGAGCTTTCGTAACTGCGGCATTATTATAGGCATGAAGAGGTGACCAATATAGTTCTTCATGATTGTGAAGAATCGAAAAATATCGGCATTGATTTTTCCAATGTATATTTCGCCCTGAATCCGAATTACATTTCGACGGTTGCCCGTTATCGGAATGGCAGCGGCGATATTGTTGAGGTCGCCGACGAGGCCTCGGCATTCATGCCGATACTGATCGCCCGGAAAGCCTTCCTGAAGGTCGCGACCTGCCTTGGCCCCCCCGTCAGCCGTGACGGCGAGCTCCTGGAGCCGGAAGCGGAGCGGCGGGTCCTGAACCTGCTTGTCGGACACATCAGGGCCAACCGGCTGGCCGACCGGATCTCTCCGCCCGTGAACTGGTGTCTCTTCAGCTCGTCCCCGGACAACGCGACCTCGGCGCCGTTTGGCACCTACGAACTGGATCTTCGGTGTTCGCAGGACGATCTTTGGCGCGGACTCCACCAGAAGAACCGAAACGTCATCCGCGCGGCGGAGCGGGAGGGTGTATCCGTGAGGGTGGGGGCCGGCGAAGTCGCCACCTTCCACCGGCTCTATGAGTCGACCATGGCGCGCAACCAGATGGGATCTGAGTCCCTCGACTTCTTCGAGGCGTTGGCCGCCAGCGAAGGCGTCAACATCTACTGCGCGACCGTCTATGCCGGCGACGAGGCGCTCGGCGCGGTCTTCGTCCCCTATACCGAGTTTGGATCCTACTATGTCTACGGAGCCACCGCGGCCTCCATGACCGTCAACGGGGCCAACAATCTGCTGCACTACAGGATGCTGTCGGACCTGCGCGAGCTGGGCGTGAGAAAGCACGACTTCGTCGGCGCCAGGCTTTCCGACGTCAGCGGCACGAAACTGGAAGGCATCCAGAAGTTCAAGAAGCGCTTCGGATCCACCCTGAGAACCGGCGTGATCTGGAAGATGGATATCAACAGGATCAAGTGTTTCGCCTTCGACAAGCTGCTGGCCATCAAGCTGGCGGCCGGCGGCGGCAAGGCGTCGAAAGACATCATAGACCAGGAAAATCAGAAGGCGTGAGGTCGCCCTCCGCTCGATAATCCGTTGATATTGGCGGTCGGGATGGTGACGTTCACGGCCTGGCGTCAGCGCGGCGGCCAGGCTGAGACCTGCGCGCGCAGCATGGACAGGAATGCATGCGGATCTTCGTCACCGGCGGTGCGGGCTATGTCGGCAGCCATACAGCGCTGGCTTTGCTCCTGGCGGGGCATGACATCCATGTCCTGGACAACTACTCAAACAGCTCGCCCGAGGCGCTGCGCCGGATCGCGCGGCTGGCGGGCGGCCGCGCCTTCGGACAGACCGAAGGCGACATCCGCGACGAGGACCTGCTGGCGCGGGCCATCAGCGATGTACCCACACGGGTGCGGCGCCTGGATTACCCAGCCTTTGTCGAACTGACCCTGCGCTACGCCAAGGTCAACAGCTGGCTATGATGCAGCCGCCAAGTCTAAACGCTGATTTAGCGCTCGATAAAGACGGTTTTCTGCTGCATCTGGAAGACTGGTCGCCGGCAGTTGCCGAACAACTCGCCCATCGTGAAGACATCGTCCTGAGCCCCGAGCACTGGGAAATACTGCTGCTGCTGCGCGAGTTCTACCGCGAGTTTCAGCTGTCCCCCGCCACTCGGCCGTTAATAAAGTACGCCGCCCTTAAACTGGGCAGCGAGAAAGGCAACAGCCTGCAGCTTAATCGCCTGTTCAAAGGCACCCCCGCCAAACTCGCAGCCAAACTCGCCGGCCTGCCAAAACCAACTAACTGTTTATGAACCGGCTGATTCGCGCTAAACAGTTAAGTGCGCATCAACCTTCTGCAACATTCGAGTAGCAAGCGCCCATGAACACTGAACCTAACAACCTGACAACACCGGCCGAACACCCTTTCGCCCACTTTGTGCGCATCCTCGGCAAAGGCAAGCGCGGCGCCCGCGACCTGACCCGCGAGGAAGCCCGTGAAGCCATGGCCATGCTGCTCGACGACAAGGTCGAAGACACCCAACTCGGCGCGTTTTTGATGCTGTTGCGGCACAAGGAAGAAAGTGCCGAAGAAATGGCCGGCTTTGCCGAAGCGGTGCGCGCGCGGTTAAACGCCCCGCAAATCCGTCTCGACCTC
>JAURXE010000637.1 GCA_030654635.1 Pseudomonas sp. | reverse complement strand
AAGGTACGCCTGTTCGACCGTTTAGGCCGCGTGGTCAGCCTCACCGAAGCCGGTCGCGCGCTGCTACCACGGGCCTATCAGATTCTCGGCGTATTGGATGATACCCGCCGCGCCCTGACCAATCTGAATGGCGAGATCAGCGGCCGGCTGACCCTGGCCACCAGTCACCATATCGGCCTGCATCGCCTGCCGCCACTGCTGCGCGCCTTCACCCGCGCCTATCCACAAGTCGCCTTGGATATTCAGTTTCTCGACTCGGAAGTCGCCTATGAAGAGGTGCTGCATGGCCGCGCCGAACTGGCGGTGATTACCCTAGCACCGCAAACCCGCGAGCCGGTGCGCGCCGTTGCGGTCTGGGACGATCCGCTGGATTTTGTCGCCGCCCCCGAGCACCCGCTGGCCGCCAATGGCCCTATCACCCTCAAGGACGTGGCCAGGCATCCGGCGGTATTCCCCGGCGGCAACACCTTCACTCACCATATAGTCCGGCGGCTGTTTGAAGCTCAGGGGCTAACGCCCAATATCGGCATGAGCACCAACTACCTGGAGACCATCAAAATGATGGTCTCCATCGGCCTGGCCTGGAGCGTATTGCCGCGCACCATGCTCGATGAACAGGTGGCGCGCCTGCCACTGGAGGGCATTCAGCTGCGCCGTCAACTAGGCTATATCTTGCACAGCGAGCGCACCCTGTCGAATGCCGCCCGCGCCTTTATGACGCTGCTCGACGCGCAGGCTGACCTTGCACCCACAGCCGCCAAACAGCTACCTTGAGGCCAATCCTAAAAACAACAAAGACTAGCGCCCGGCAACGCCCACATCCCAGTGCAGAATAGCCCCGGCAGCTACTCAACTCATGACACAGGCACCTTGCATGATCGACTTGCCGTCTGCCCGCTCAGCCCTGATTCACCCGCACCCGGGCGAGGACGAACCGCAACTGCAGCAAGCCGCTGCCAGTTTGCTCGGCTTGCTTGACCAAGAGCAGCTGGGCGTATGGTGCTGGCCCCTGGCGTACCATCGAGTCTATCTGTCCGGTGCGGCCCGCCAGTTACTCGGCCTGCTGAATCCTGCGCCCGACGCGCCACAGAGCTACCTTGAGCTGGTCCATCCCGACGACCAAGCGCGGGTCGAACAGGCGCTCAACCGGCTGATCAATGGCCTGCCTCTGGAAACTGCCCTGCATCACCGCGTTCAGCGCAGCGACGGGCAAATGCGCTGGCTGCAACTGAGTGGCCAGCGCCAGCCGCTGGCCAACGGCGAACTGCAACTGCTCGGTCTGCTGCGTGAAAGCCGCACGGCGCAGGCCTATGCCATACCCCAGCAAGCCAATGAGCAAGGTTTTCAGCACCTGTTTCAAGCCATGCCCGAAGCCCTGCTGCTGCTCGACCTAAACGCCGGCTGTGTGCTCGATGTGAATCCAAATTTTGAGCGATTGTTTGGTTGGTCGTCCACCGAAGTGCTCGGGCGCACCGGCAAAGACATCGGCATCTGGGCCGACAGCGAGCAGCCCGAGCAACTGTTTGCCGCCATGCTCAGCCAGCCACTGGTACTCAATCAGTCAGTGCAACTGTTCAACCAGGCCCGGCAACGAGTCCATGGCTTGCTGTCCTGGCAACAACTGCAGCTGGACCAGCAAGACTGCCTCTTGGTCAGCTTCACCGACACCAGCAAACAACTGCAGGCCGAGGCGGCCCTGCGCGCCAGCGAAAACAAATTTGCCACCTCGTTTCGCAGCACCCCCGACAGCATGATCATCACCCAGCGCGAAACCGGCACTTTGTTGCAGATCAATCCGGCCTTTGAGCGCCAGTTTGGCTGGAGTTCGGCGCAAGCCATCGGCCGCACCACCCTTGAGCTAGGCCTGTGGCGCGACCCGTCAGACCGGCAAACAATGCTCACCGCCCTGGCCGACGACGGCCGCCTGGAGCATCTGGAGGTCGCGTTTGCCCATCACGACGGCAGCCACAGCACCAACCTGCTGTATGGCGCCGAATGCCTGATTGATGGACAAGTTTGTCTGGCCCTGACCCTGCGCGACATCAGCCACCAGCGCCAGCAAGAACAAGCCTTGCTCGACAGCCA
>JAURXE010000619.1 GCA_030654635.1 Pseudomonas sp. | reverse complement strand
CGGCTTCAAGCTGTTGGAGCGCTGGCTACGGGTGGATGCCTGCCAAGGGCGCTAACCTAACGCCGCGCTTGCCAGGCTGGTAGCCCAGATAAGCCGCAAGCGCAGTCCGGGGGACCTTGCATCTGCTGGGCCTCCCCCGTTAGCAGCCCGCTTACCAAGGCCTTTATGCAAGTTATCCCCCTCAGCGGCCCCGCACTGCGAGAGCGCTTTCAAGCACTCGACGGCTTCCTGCTCAGCCATCAACACCTCTGGCGGCCCAAGCCCTTCACAGAGCGGCAACTGCCGTGGGAAAGCCAACACCCCGAACTAGCAACCTGGCTACGCAGCCGCTCGCTGGCCGAGGCCGAAGCAGCCCATAACCACCCCGAATTGCTCGCAGCCCCAGCGCCCTTCGCCACAATCGCCACCCAAGCCATCGCCCTCGGCGCGGTCGGCGCCCTGCCCCGCACCCAGCGGCCGGCGCCAAACTCACGGCTGAGCACCGGTGTGCCGGGGCGCAAATGGCAACAGATTGCGGCCTTTGCCGATTGCCTGCAGTTCCAGCAAACCCCACAACACTGGCTGGACTGGTGCGCCGGCAAAGGTCATCTCGGCCGCCTGCTGGCCCAAGACGGCAGCGCCTTGAGCTGCCTGGAATATGACCCGGCACTGGTCGAGGCCGGCCAACAACTCAGCCAGCGTGCCGGACTAAAAGCCGAACACCATCGGCAAGACGTATTCAACGCCGACACTGCCTCCTACCTGCACGCCGAGCACACGCCAGTCGCCCTGCATGCCTGTGGCGATTTGCACGTGCACCTGCTGCAACTGGCCAGCAAGGCCGGCTGCCAGCAATTAGCAGTCGCCCCCTGCTGCTACAACCGCATCCACACCGACAATTATCAGCCGTTATCCAGCGCTGCACAGGCCTCGGCGCTGCAACTCAGTAAAGAAGATCTCGGCCTGCCCCTCAGCGAAACCGTCACCGCCGGCGCCCGCGTGCGCCGCCAGCGCAACAGCTCGATGGCCCGGCGCTTGGCATTCGACCACCTGCAACGCGAGCTCAGCGGGATCGACCAGTACCTGCCCACCCCATCACTGCCCACCGCCTGGCTAGACAAAAGCTTCGCCGACTATTGCCGTGATCTGGCGGCACTCAAAGACCTGCCAACTGCGCCCGCCCGCGACTGGGCAGCGCTTGAAGTCCTTGGTTGGCAACGACTGGCCCAGGTGCGCAACCTCGAACTAGTCCGCGGTCTGTTTCGCCGCCCACTCGAACTCTGGCTACTGCTCGACCGTGCCCTCTATCTACAGGCCCAGGATTACCGAGTCAGCCTCGGTACCTTCTGCCCCCCGCAGCTCTCGCCGAGAAACCTGCTGCTGCTGGCTGAGCGAAATTAACTTACCCACAATATCTGTGGATAACTGTGTTGATGAATTCTGCACAACAGCTGCAAAGCCCTGAAAATAAAGGCCGCAGCTTCCCTGTGCGTTTTTCGATCAAATAAAAAATCTAATAAAAACAGCATCTTGCAGATTGACGTGAAAGCCATCACAAAACCCTAACCGCCCCGTTCAAACTCCATGGGTTTTGTGCATAACGTTTTCAGGCAAAAACCGCGCACATAACGTAAATGTAAAAAATGGTTTACTCAGACAAGCAAATCGCTATACTTGCGCCCCACAAATGCCGGTATAGCTCAGTTGGTAGAGCAACTGACTTGTAATCAGTAGGTCCCGAGTTCGACTCTTGGTGCCGGCACCAAACAAACAAAAAAGGCTCACCTCACGGTGGGCCTTTTTTGTTTGCAGTCAAAATAACCACTGCTTATCGGCTAGGCACGCCAAGCCCGGGGCGTCGCTCAGGCGTATACCTGGGCCGCAGCAAGCACGCTACCAACCTGATCTTTGCCTGATAATTGCAAAGGCGCACCGCCCAAACGTGTAAGCGGCCAGTCGATGGCGACGCTTATATCACTCCAAAGCAGGCAACGCTCATGTTGCGGGGCGTAATAATCGGTGGTTTTGTAAAGAAACTCCGCATTCTCAGACAGGACTAAGAAACCGTGGGCAAATCCTTCCGGCACCCACATCTGCCGCTTGTTATCGGCGCTCAGCAGCTCGCCAACCCAATGCCCGAAGGTTGCCGAGGATTGGCGTAAATCCACGGCCACATCAAACACTTCACCTGCAACCACGCGTACCAGCTTGCCTTGGGCCTGCTGCAATTGGTAATGCAGGCCGCGCAGTACGCCTTTGGCCGAGCAGGAGTGATTGTCTTGCACAAAATTAACGCTACGACCAATCG
>JAURXE010000615.1 GCA_030654635.1 Pseudomonas sp. | reverse complement strand
TTTAATATCGCCCTGCGCGCGGCGCTGACCGCCAAGGGTTACACCGAGCAGGCGCAAAATGCCGACCTGCGGGTCATCTACCTGCTGGGCGTGGACAACAACACGGCGGTCGAGATCAAGCCGGTGACCGTGGGTGGCGGCGCCACCTACAGCGACGTCAACTTCAGCCCCGAGCAACGAGCCCGCCTGGCGCTGCGGATTCTCGACAATCACAACCACGACAGCCTGCTGTTTCAAGCGGTGATTGACCGCCAGGTGCGCGACCCGAACGCCAGCCAAGAGGTGGTCAACCAGGCCGTGGCCAAGCTGCTGGCCGACTTTCCCAGCAAGCCTTGATTGGGTTCTGTCTGCGCTGGTGACTGCAACTCGGTTCAACCACTCACGGCTACCTGGCCTTAATTGGGCAGGCGGCGCAACAGCCACAGGGCCAGCGCCGCCGACACCACTTCGATCAACAACGCGGCCAGGTTGAAGGTCTGCCCGAAGCCGCCGTCCAGCCACAGACCGCCGATCCGCGCCAAGGCCAAGGCGCTGTAAAGCAGCACCAGCAGAGTCAACGCCCCTCGGATCAGCTCGGTTTGCCGGCAGGTCAGCAGCAGAAATGCCCCCAAACCGATCTGCAAGCCGCCGTAGTAGGCGCGCACGTCGGTGATCGCTGCCTGAGCCATCAGCAACATGCCACTGAGATTGGTCATCTCATGGGGGCGGATAAAATAGGCCAGCCCCAAGCCGATCAATGCCAAGGCCTGAAATATTAAAAATAACTGCGTTATGCGCATGTTCAACTCCCCAAAGTAGGCTTCGAGCATAGGGCCTTGCTGACCATCCGCAAACACCCAAGTCTTGCGGCTGCATTGGCTGGGCCCGCGCAGTAAACTCTAATGCCCAACAACAGCGCAGGAGCGCCCGCCATGCAGTACTGGCAACTGGATGTATTCACTGAGCGGCCACTGAGCGGCAATGGTCTGAGCGCCTTTGCCGATGCGCGCGGGCTGTCGAGCACGGCCATGCAGGCGCTAACCATTGAGCTGCGCCAATTCGAATCGATCTTCCTGCTGCCCGGTGCCAGCGCTCAGGAATACAGCGCACGGATCTTCACCATGGAGGAAGAACTACCCTTCGCCGGCCACCCGATCATTGGCGCGGCAGCCTTGTTGCATCACCTGCACAGCCCTGCCGAGCAGGCCCAGTGGACGCTGCACTTGCCGAGCAAAAGCGTAGCGATCACCAGTCGCCGAGAGGGCCAGGGCTTTTACGCCGAGATGGATCAGGGCCGAGCCGAATTTGGCCAGGTGCTCAGCCAAACTGAAACCGCCGAGTTCGGTGCCGCCTTTAGTTTGAGCAGCACAGAGCTGGACTCGCGCTACCCAGCTCAGGTGGTCAGCACCGGGCTGCCCTATGTATTGCTGCCGGTTACTGCCGCCGGTCTGGCCAAAGCCAAGCAATGCCGGTTGCTGGATGTCGAGCTGTTGAGCTGCGGCGCGGCCTTTGTCTACTTGCTGGATGTCGACAACCTTGAGGGCCGCACCTGGGACCCGGCCGGGCAGGTGGAAGATATCGCCACAGGCAGCGCTGCCGGACCGGTGGCCGCCTACTTGGTGCAACACGGCGTGCGCGAGTCAGAGCAGGCGTTTAGCCTCAATCAAGGACGCTTCCTGCAACGGCCAAGCCGGCTGGACGTGTGCGTCGGCGTCGATAGCCGGGTGCGGGTCGGCGGCCATGTGCAATTGCTGGCCCGCGCCGAACTGCTGATCCATCCAAAGCAACTGGGCTAACAGGCCACTGACAAATCTAGCGAGCGACGGCTAGGCAAGGCGAAATCAGCCGTGGAACAGCACGGGCAAGCCCCCCATATTCAGGAGTTCAACATGCAGTGGAAACGCGCGCGGCGCAGCGACAACGTGGTGGACGGTGGCAGCGGCGGCGGTTTTCGCCCCGGCGGCAAAGGCCTGAGCCTCGGCGCCGTGGTGCTGATCGTGGGGTTCGGGCTGCTCACTGGCCAGGACCCACTGCAGATCCTTGGTCAGCTGGCCGGCCAAGCGGGCGTTACCGGCTCAAGCGTCCAGCAGCCGAGCGCCAAGAGCCCGGCCAATAACCAGCAGACCGATTTTGTCCGTGCCGTACTCGGCGACACCGAAGACACCTGGCGGCAGATTTTTCAGCAAGCCGGTCGGCAGTACCAGGACCCGACCCTGGTGCTATTCAATGGCAGCGTACGCTCGGCCTGCGGCATGGCCAGCGCGGCGAGCGGGCCGTTTTATTGCCCCGGCGACCGTCAGGTGTACCTGGACCTGAGCTTCTTTCGCGAACTGGAACAACGCTTTGGCGCCGCCGGGGATTTTGCCCAGGCCTATGTGATCGCCCATGAAGTCGGCCACCACGTGCAGACCCTGCTCGGTGTCTCGGCCAAGGTGCAAGCCGCCCGCCAACGCGGCGAGACGCTGGAGGGTGACAAGGGCTTGCTGGTGCGCCAGGAGTTGCAGGCTGATTGCCTGGCCGGCGTCTGGGCCCACCACGCCCAACAACGCCTGCAATGGCTGGAAGCCGGGGATCTGGAAGAGGCGCTGAACGCCGCCAATGCCATCGGCGACGACCGCCTGCAACAACAGAGCCGCGGCCAGGTGATGCCCGATGCCTTCACCCACGGCACCTCCGCGCAGCGAGTGCGCTGGTTCAAAACGGGGTTTGAGCAGGGCAAAGTCGGCCAGTGCGACACCTTCAAGGCCCGCACGCTGTAGCGGCTAACGCAACTGGCGCAGCAACTCGGTGCAATCTAGGGCGTAGCCGTCGCAAAGCTCGGGCCAGGGATTTTCCGGCAGATTGACCAGCAGCGCCTGGGCGCCAGCGGCGCGGGCGCACTCCAAATCGAAGCGGTAATCGCCGACCATCACCAGCGCCTGCGGCGCCACCTGCCACTGCTGCGCCAGGTGCAGCAAACCACCGGGATCGGGTTTGGGCGGTGCTTCATCGCGGCCGACCACATCAAGGCTGGCAAAGCAGTCATGTAGACCAATAGCTTGCAGGGTCAATAAGGCCAACTCGTGAGCATTGCGGGTCAGAATCCCTAGCCGGTAACCACGCGCCTGCAGCTCACGCACCAGCTCCAAGGCTCCGGGCGCCGCCTGCGCGGCCTCGGCCAGTTCCCGTTCATGGCTCAGCAACCAGGCATGCTTGGCCGCCGCCTCAGCGCTCGGCAAGGCGGCCAGGTGCTGGAGAATGTCGTCGGCTAGCGGAATGTCCAGAGCCCGCTTGATCGCCTCGAAATCATGCACGGCCACCGTCAGGGTGCCGTCCATGTCGAACACCCAATGCCGGCTCTGTTGCCACATCACTTCCCCTCCTCGCACAGACGCCGCCGGGACAAGCTGCATGCCGCCGTAACGCCCATATTACTTCCAGCCCTCGCACAGACGCCGGGGCAAGCTGCATGCCGCCCTAACGTCCATGTCACTTCCAGTCC
>JAURXE010000458.1 GCA_030654635.1 Pseudomonas sp. | reverse complement strand
GCGACGACTTCAGTCTTCGGAACGATGCTCACGTAGCGACGACCGAAGGCGCCCTTAACCTGGAACTTGATCACACCTTCCACTTTCGCGAACAGGGTGTGATCTTTACCCATGCCAACGCCATAACCGGCGTGGAACTGGGTGCCGCGCTGACGCACGATGATGTTGCCCGGGATAATAGCCTGGCCGCCATACATCTTAACGCCAAGGCGTTTCGATTCTGAGTCGCGACCGTTGCGTGTACTACCGCCAGCTTTTTTGTGTGCCATGAGTTCAATACTCCAAATTGTGGATCAAGCTAAAAAGATTAAGCCTGAATACCGGTGATTTTGATCTCGGTGTACCACTGACGGTGACCTTGACGCTTCATGTGGTGCTTACGGCGACGGAACTTGATGATGGTGATCTTATCGTGACGGCCCTGGGCAATCACTTCAGCCACAACCTTAGCGCCTTCAACAACTGGGGCACCAATGTTCACGTCGTCGCCATTGGCAACCAACAGAACGCGGTCGAAAGTCACGGCCTCGCCAACGGCGATTTCGAGCTTTTCAATTTTCAGGTATTCGCCTTGGGCAACCTTGTATTGCTTGCCACCGGTAACAATTACAGCGTACATAATTTTGCTCCGTTAAATCCTGCTCACCCAGCGCTTTATAGGAATAGTCTTCGGCTGGCATGGCTGCATGGCGCCGGATGGACGCCCTTGCAATTGCGTAAGGCAGGTAATGCCCAGGAAGTTCAGGGGCCGCGATTGTACGCAAGCCACGGATTCAGCGCAAGCACCCAAAGCGCTTGCCTTGACAGCTTAGACCCCGCCACCTAGCATGCCGCGCAACCTTAGTGGAGCCACAATCAGCGATGCAGCCCCAAGCCTTTTATAGCGTAGTAGCCGACGACTTCAGCGCCGTTGATGAGATCATCCGTCGCCAACTGGTGTCGCGCGTGCCGCTGGTAGAAAAGATTGGTGATTACATCATCTCCGCCGGCGGCAAACGCCTGCGCCCGCTGCTGGTGCTGCTGTGCGGCAAAGCGCTGGGCCAGCAAGGCGATCAGCTGCGCTTACTGGCGGCCACCATCGAGTTTTTGCACACCGCCACCTTGCTGCATGACGACGTCGTCGACATGTCCGACATGCGCCGCGGCCGCTCCACCGCCAACGCCCAATGGGGTAATGCGCCCAGCGTATTGGTTGGCGATTTCCTCTATTCGCGCTCCTTCGAGATGATGGTCGAGCTGGGCTCGATGCCGGTGATGTCAATTCTGGCCAAGGCCACCCGGGTGATTGCCGAAGGTGAAGTGCTGCAACTGTCGAAAATTCGCGACGCCAGCACCAGCGAAGAAACCTATATGGAAGTGATTCGCGGCAAAACCGCCATGCTGTTTGAGGCCTCGACCCACAGCGCGGCCGTGTTGGCCGCCGCCAATGCCGAACAAACCGAAGCACTGCGCACCTTCGGCGACCACCTTGGGGTGGCTTTCCAGCTGGTTGACGACCTGCTCGACTACCGTGGCGACGCAGCAACCCTGGGCAAAAACGTCGGCGACGACCTGGCCGAAGGCAAGCCAACCCTGCCACTAATCTACTGCATGCGCGAAGGCACTCCAGAGCAAGCCGCCCTGGTGCGCCAAGCCATCCAAAAAGGCGGCCTGGAAGATTTAGAAAGCATCCGCGCCGCCGTTGAAGCCTCCGGCGCCTTGGACTACACCGCCCAACAGGCCCGCGACTATGCCGAGCGCGCCATCCGTTGCCTCGACGCCCTGCCCGCCAGCGAATACCGCGACGCCCTGATCGAACTCAGCCGCTTCGCCGTGGCCCGCACGCACTGACACTAAACCGCGCCCGCAGCGATCCAGCCCGCCCACGTGACGGGCTTTTTTGTGGGCGCAGGAAAAGGTTAGCCCTTGCAATTATCTTAATAAGAATTATTCTCATCTAAACCCCAAGACAAAAGGAGATGAGGTATGACCTATTTAATTGATGCTTGGCTGGATCGCCCACAGCCTTACCTGCGCATTCTGCATCGTGACAGCGGCAAAGTTTGCGTGATGATTGACGAGTCGGCACTGGAGGAATTACGCGAACAAGGCGACCTGGATCTGGCCAGCCTCAACTCCAGCGAACCGCTGGTGCTCAAGGAGTTACTACGGAATCTGTTTCTATTCTGCTTTGCGCGAGCCTTGCGCCCCGCCAGCAGCACTGACCTGCCAACCTTGCACGGCTAGCCAGTGCCACCCTGGCGCACCTAAGTGCGCCAGGGCTGAGCATTACAAGATGGCCAACAACTCAACATCAAATACCAGCACGCTGTGCGGCGGAATGCTGCCCGCCGCCTGGCCGCCGTAGGCCAATTCGCTCGGCACGGTCAGACGCCACTTGCTGCCGGTATTCATCAGCTGCAAGGCTTCAACCCAGCCGGCAATCACGCCGCCCACCGGAAACTCAGCCGGCTCGCCACGCTCATAAGAGCTGTCGAACACGCTCCCATCGATCAGGGTGCCGTGATAATGAGTGCGTACAGTATCGCTGGCCGAAGGCTTGGCGCCGTCGCCGGCAATCAGCACTTCGTACTGCAAGCCCGACTCCAGCAGGGTAACCCCGGCTTTCTTGGCGTTTTCTGCCAGGAAAGCAATCCCGGCACCGGCCGCTGCTTCAGCTTTGGCCTGAGCCTCGGCCTGCATGATTTCGCGAATCACTTTGAAGCTGGCCGACAAATCCTCTTGGCCTACGCGGCTGGCCACGCCGCCAAAAGCGTCGGTCAGACCGGCGACTATGGCATTCAGATCGGCGCCAGGTGGTGGGTTGTCACGCAGCTGATCGCCCAGCTGACGACCAATGCCATAGCTAACGCGGGTTTCGTCTGTAGACAGATTGAGTTCGGACATAGCTCGGCTCCGGATGCGCTGAAAAAAGGGCCGCCAGACTAGCACAGATGCCCTGCACGCCCCAGCCACCCGCCGCCACAGAAAAATATGCATGCTGATACAATTTACTTGCCTGGTACGATAGTGCCAATTAATATCCAGCCAACGCCCATTCGCCTGATTTTACTCGTGCCACGCCAGCTCGTGCGTCAGCCAGCGCCAACCCAGGATGCCCCATGATTGCAGCCCGCCCATCGCACTTACTCTTGATCGCCTTGCTAAGCTGCGTGCTACCGGTAATGGCCGACGATCTCGAGCACGGCAAAGCCTTGTTTAACGCTTGCAGCAGTTGCCATGGCGAGCAGGCGCAAGGCAATCCGACCTTGGCCGCGCCAGTGCTGGCCGGCCAACAGCAGAGCTATCTGATTCGGCAATTG
>JAURXE010000457.1 GCA_030654635.1 Pseudomonas sp. | reverse complement strand
AGCCTGGACGCCGGCGCTGATGCCCTGACTGTACTGGCCCTGCTTGAACGCCGGGCTGATCACTTGTTGAATGATTAGCGACGATTGCGCATCGGTCAGGGTGCCTTCCAGGCCATAGCCAACCTCGATGCGGATCTTGCGCTCGTCACGGGCAATCAGCAGTAATACGCCGTTGTCCTTGCCTTTCTGACCGATGCCCCAGTGGCGTCCGAGTTGATAGCCGAAATCCTCAATTGGCAGGCCTTGCAGGTTGGGCAGGGTGACTACCACCAGTTGATTGCCGGTGGCCTGCTCATGGCTGGCCAGCTCCTGGGTCAGGCGGGTGCTGGTCGCGGCATCGAGCATGCCGGCCTGATCCACCACTCGCCCGCTCAGCGCCGGAAAATTCGGCTCGGCTTGCGCCAGTGCCGCGCAGGCGACCAGCAGTAACGCCAGCGGCAGTCGCAGCCAGGCGCTCATCAGAACTTCACTTCAGGAGCTTTTTCTGCCGCGGGCGCGGTGGCTTCAAAGTTTTCCCGCAGTGGCAGCTCGCTGTACAGCCAGCTATGCCAGAGACGTCCGGGAAAAGTGCGGATCTCGGTGTTATAGCGCTCGACGGCGGTAATGAAGTCGCGCCGGGCCACGCTGATGCGGTTTTCCGTGCCTTCCAGTTGCGATTGCAGGGCCAGAAAGTTCTGGTTCGATTTAAGCTCCGGGTAGCGCTCGGACACCACCATCAAGCGGCTCAAAGCGCCGCTCAGTTGGGTTTGCGCTTGCTCAAACTGCTGCATTTTTTGCGGGTCGTTAAGGGTGCTGGCATCGACTTGAATCGAGGTGGCCTTGGCGCGCGCTTCGATCACGGCGGTGAGGGTTTGCTGTTCCTGTTTGGCATAGCCCTTGTCGGTTTCCACCAGGTTGGGGATCAGGTCTGCGCGGCGCTGATACTGGTTTTCCACTTGTGACCAGGCGGCTTTGACCTGTTCGTCGTAGCTCGGAATGTTGTTGATGCCGCAGCCGCTCAGCAGCGTACTCAGCAGCAATAGGGCGACGAAGCGGCCGTTAAATAGATGCATGGCGGGTGTTGGCATGGTCTGGGTGCTCCCTGCAGCAGCGCAGTTGAGTGAAGGTCGACTGAATGCCAACCCTAACCTGCGCTTGCGCGATACACCATCACTGCGCGGGCTTTTGTCGGCCTAGGTGCAAGCTGGGCTTGATTTGGCATACCTGCAGACAATCGCTTGCCGCAGCGACGGACAGGGTAAACTGCCGGCATTCCCGTAAATGCCCTGGTTATTCCCATGACTTTCGCCGCCCTTGGCCTGATTGAACCCCTGCAGCGCACCCTCGACGAGCTTGACTACAAAATCCCCACGCCAGTACAGGCCGCAGCCATTCCCGCCGTGTTGGCCGGCCGTGACCTGATGGCCGCCGCGCAAACTGGCACCGGCAAGACCGCCGGCTTTGCCCTGCCGCTGCTGCAACGATTGATGCTGGAAGGTCCGGTGGTGGCCAGTAATTCGGTGCGCGCCCTGGTGCTGGTGCCGACTCGCGAGTTGGCCGAGCAAGTTCACGAGAGCTTTCGCACCTACGGTCAGCACCTGCCGCTGAGCACCTTTGCCGCCTACGGCGGGGTCAGCATCAATCCGCAGATGATGAAGCTGCGCAAGGGCGTCGATGTGTTGGTGGCGACTCCCGGCCGTTTGCTGGATCTGTTCCGGCAGAAAGCCCTGAAGTTTTCCCAGTTGCAAACCCTGGT
Source organism: Pseudomonas sp. (assembly GCA_030654635.1). Taxonomy (GTDB): domain Bacteria; phylum Pseudomonadota; class Gammaproteobacteria; order Pseudomonadales; family Pseudomonadaceae; genus Aquipseudomonas. The sequence continues at coordinate 5,248 of JAURXE010000457.1, read as the reverse complement.
GCTGGACGAAGCCGACCGCATGCTCGACTTAGGCTTTGCCGACGAGCTGCGCTCGATCTACGCCGCCTTGCCGAAGAAGCGCCAGACCCTGCTATTTTCCGCGACCTTCTCCGATGCCATCCGGGTGTTGGCTGAGCAGATGCTGGATAACCCGCTGACCATCGAAGTCAGTCCGCGCAACGTCACCGCCAGCAACGTTAAGCAGTGCGTGATCACCGTGGATAAAAAGCGCAAAACCGAGCTGTTTTGCCATCTGTTGAAAAAACACAGCTGGCAGCATGCGCTGGTATTCGTCAAAACCCGCAAGGGCGTCGATGAGCTGACCGAGTTGCTGCAAAAGCAAGGCCTCAACGTCGACGGCATTCACGGCGATAAACCGCAAGCCACCCGCCAGCGCGCACTGGATCGCTTCAAGGCCCGCGAAGTACAGATTCTGTTTGCCACCGACGTGGCGGCGCGTGGGCTGGATATCGATGACCTGCCCTTGGTGGTCAACTTCGATCTGCCGATAGTGGCCGAAGATTATGTGCATCGTATCGGTCGGACTGGCCGCGCCGGTAATAGTGGTCAGGCGATCTCGCTGGTCTGCGCCGATGAGGTCAACCTGTTGGCGGCCATCGAAGTGCTCAGCGGCCAGAGCTTGAAGCGCGTCGAGGAAGCCGACTTTATCCCCGAACATCGGGTGCCGTTGATCGATGCAACTGGGCAAGTGCTGAAGAAATCCAAGAAGCCGAAAAAACCGAAAGTGGTCGGCGGTGGCGGCAAGAAAAACCTCGGCAAGTGGCTGGAAAGCAACGAACCAGCCGAGCCGCAAGTGAAGATAGTGCGCAAGATTCCGGTGTTTAACACCGGGCCGAAAAAGAAGAAGTAAGCCACGGCGGTAGGGTGGGTTACGGCGTGCGCGGTGTGTGAGTTGGTCGTGATTTACATACGCCTAACCCACCATTTCCGGCCGCACTGCAAGCTGCCGGCGCTGCGCCCCATCTATGACTGATGGGTATCGCTGCAACTCAACCCATCCTACGGTTTCGGATGATTTAGGGCGCTGCGCTCAGCGCATCCAATTGCCGCTTGTGCATGGCGGCTTGGGTGGCGTCGTAGATCACCACGCAAATGTGCTCAATCGAGCCAGTGGCGCCCGCCAACGGCAGCAGCGTGACGTTCTGGTACATGTAATCGGCTTGCCCGGTAATCGGCTGGTAGTTCTTGAAGTGCACCAGGTATGGATGCTGCTCCCACAGGCTGAAAGCGCGGGTACCCAGTTGCAGTACGGTGTCGACTTTACGCCGGAACCAGGGTTCATCAATCTCGCTAAACAGGCTAAACAGTGATTGGCCGTAGACCTGGTCCGGGCCCATGCCCGAGTGGTTTTCCATAAAACTGTTCCACACTTCGATCTGGTATTGGCGGTCGAGGACTATCACGCCGACATCGATGCACTGGACTATATCCAGCAGCCAGTGGACTTCATTGATGTCGATTTGGGCGGCCATGGCGGTTTCTCGCAGCTAGTTGAGCAGGTAATTGATCTTGTGGCTGAGACGCTGGATCGAGTCTTCGGTAAACAGCAGCAACAGGTCAAAATGTACGTTGTGGCCTTCCAGGCTGTAGCTGATTTCCACCGCCAAGGTTTTGCGCCAGCGGGTTTGGTTGACGTGAATTAGATTGTCGATCGAGTTGTGCAAACCCAGCAGTTGCGGGTGACCCTGGGAGAAGCGCACATCGATCTGCTCGGAAATACCGCTCAGGCAGGCGCCGATCAGAATGCTGGCCAAGTCGAGGAGCATCTCCGAGGTTTCCACGTCGTTATGCGGCTGCCAGTTGAACAGTTTACTGATATCGGAAATTTCTGAGTCGTGAAACAGCAGCAGCGCCTCGCCGGCAATCCCGTCGCCAATAAAGCCTTGGCACAAGGCGCTGCAACGCTCGCCGCGCTGGGCATCGGCGAGGGTCATGTGCAGTTCGCTGACTTCGAAGATATTCACCGCCGGCACCGGCAGCTCGACAAACACCCCCAGTACCTTGGCCAGCAAAGCGGCGGCGCGGCCCATGGCAACGTTACTGATCTCGCGCAAAGCGTCGCGAAAGTTGACTTTTAATTCAAAGGCCGGGCGCGCGGGTATCGGCTCGGGGCTGGTGACGGCGCTATCGGGTGAGTTGAGTAGACCGAGACGTTCGAGGGTCTGGCGCAGTTCCTCGGGCGCGGCGGGCTTTTTGATAAAGGCCAGGGCGCCCAACTCGGTCACCCGGCGGATAGCTTCTTCCTGCACGTCGCCGGACACCACTATGACTTTTGGTGTAAGGCCTTCGCTGCGCAGCGCAGCGAGCACTTCATAGCCGTCCATGACCGGCATGGTCAAGTCGAGCAACACCACGCTCACCAGTCCTTGGCGAATCATTTGCAGGCCTTCTTCGCCGTGACAGGCCTGGTTGATGTTCACCGGCCACTCAGGCGGCAGCGCACGAATCAGCTGCTTGCGCGCCATCATGGAGTCATCGCAGACCAGTAGCCCAATTGCCATTGTGTTCACACCGCCATCAATAGGTGCCGCTTTGCTTGCCGGCTTAGCTGCAAGCATAGTCGGCAACGCCGGGCCGCGCGATCAGTGTCGCTGTTGAGTTTGGCCGGCTAGAGCGGACGCTGCAGGTAGCGGTGGGCTGCAATGCCCGGCAGGTGCGAGGCGGTTTCCCGCTGCACGGCAAATCCTAGCCGTTCATACAGGGCCTGAGCGCGCGGGTTACTGGCGGCCACATCCAGGGCGCAGCAGCTAAAGCCGGCATCGCGACCCTGTTGCAGGAGGAAGTCGATCAGTCGACTGCCAATGCCCTGGCCGGTGATCGCACTGCTAACACCCAAGTGCGCCAGGTAGAAGGTGCGCTTGGGCGGCGGGGCGATAATGCGTTCCAGTTGCACGCCGCGCCAGAGCACTTTCCAGCACTGCAGCGGGCCATAGAAGCGGATGATCTGGCTGGCGGCCAGCAGCAGGTTAACCAGGTTGCCCTCGCCACTTTGGGCGGTGCCGCTGGCCAGCACCTGGCCGTCTTGGCTGCCGACCCAGTGCTGGCGGTAGCCGAACTGACCACGACCACGAACAAATACCCAACGCAAAAAGTCCTGGGCATCGCCCTTGGGCGTGCAGGCAAAGGCGTAGTCAAAGGCCGCCGGGCCTGAGCTGTAAATCAGCGGGACGGCGGCGGCAACGTCATCCGGCAGGGCGCGGCGAAAGGTCAGAGGCATGGCGGGTCTCGGGCTGATTGGGGATGGCTCAATCTAGCACGATGGTTCCAGTTTGTCCGTTGCGCTGCGGCCGGTCAATCCGCCACGCGTTGTTGCAGCCAGGCCAGCATGCCTAAACCCGCCGCGCGGCCGGAGGCGAAGCAGGCGCTGAGTAAATAACCGCCGGTGGGCGCTTCCCAGTCGAGCATCTCGCCGGCGCAGAACACTCCGGGCAGTTGGCGCAGCATCAAGCCGCTACTGAGCGCCTCGAAGGGCACGCCGCCGGCCGTGCTGATCGCCTCGTCCAGCGGTCGGGTGTTGACCAGCGTCAGCGGCAGGGCCTTGATTGCGCCGGCCAGCAGCGTTGGGTCGGCATAGCTGGCGGCGTCGCTCAACTCGCGCAGCAAGCCGGCGCGCACGCCGTCCAGCCCTAGCTGGCTGCGCAGGTGGTTGCTGATGGATTTACTGCCGCGCGGCTTGCGCAGCAAGGTCTCGATTTGCCCGAGGCTTTTGTGCGGCAGCAGGTCGAGATGAACAGTCGCCGAGCCTTGCTGGTTAATCTGTTCGCGAATCGGTGCCGACAGCGCATAGATCAAGCTGCCCTCGACTCCAGTGCTGGTGACCACAAATTCGCCGAGCCGTGGCGCTTGCTGGTCGAGGGCGATGGCGGTGGATTTGACCGGTGCACCGGCGAACTTATCGGAAAATAACCGGCTCCAGCCGGCCACCTCAAAGCCGCAATTGCTCGGCTGCAACGCCGTCAACGGTACGCCACGCTCGGCCAGCAGTGGCACCCAGGCGCCGTTCGAACCCAGTCGCGCCCAGCTGCCGCCGCCGAGCGCCAGCAACACGGCGTCGGCCTGCACGGCTCGCTCGCCCTCGACGCCGGCGATGCGCAGGCTGCCATCAGGGTTCCAGCCCAGCCAGCGGCTGCGGGTGTGCAGGCTCACGCCGTGCTCGCGCAGGCGCTTGAGCCAGGCGCGCAGCAAGGGTGCGGCTTTCATGTCAGTGGGGAAGACCCGCCCGGAGCTACCGACAAAGGTGTCGATGCCCAGGCCGTGAATCCATTCGCGCAGCTGCGTGGCGCCGAAGTCCTGCAGCAGCTTTTCCAGCTCGGGCCGGCGCAGGCCATAACGGTCGAGAAAGGCCTCGCTCGGCTCGGCATGCGTGATATTCATTCCGCCGACGCCGGCCAGCAGAAACTTGCGGCCGACCGAGGGCATGGCATCGAACAGCTCGACCTTGACTCCAGCCAGTGCCAACACCTCGGCCGCCATCAAACCGGCTGGGCCGCCGCCAATAATGGCGACGTGCGGAGTGGGGTGCGGGGCTGAGTTGGTCATGGGCGTCGGCTGTTGAACCTGGGAGCGGGCATTCTACCCGAGAGCCAACGGCCTTGGCCTGTGCTGCGATTTTGGCGGTGCACTCGTCTGGATGACGTCCTACGAAGCGCGCGGCACGTGGTCATCGATAATGGCGCGGTTGCGGCCGGCATCCTTGGCTTGATAGAGGCATAGGTCGGCGCGTTGCAGCAGGGTTTCCCAGTGCTCGCCGCGCTGCAAGGTGGCGCCGCCGCTCGACATGGTCACCGGCCCGCCAGGGCTACTTAACTGTTCGGCAACTTGGGCCTGCAGGTGGTCGGCGGCGATTCGCAAACTGGCCAGGTCGGTGTTGGGCAGCAGCAGCAAAAATTCTTCGCCGCCGAAACGAAACAAACGGTCCTCTTTGCGCGAGTGGCTTTTGATCAGCTCGACAAAATCCATCAGTACCTGGTCGCCGGCCAAGTGACCGTGCTGGTCGTTGATCTGCTTGAAATGATCGAGATCCATCACCAGCACGGCGTAATTATCGCCGTGGCGCCGCTGGGTAGCAGCCGCCGCTTTGAGTTCTTCATTCATGGCGCGGCGGTTGCGTGCACCTGTCAGCGGGTCGAGCACCGACAATAGCTGCAACTGGTCGCGCTGGTTATGGCTGCGGTAGGCGAAGACGAAGCTCATAAAGCTGGCCATCAGGCTGGTGACCAGAAAAGAC
>JAURXE010000594.1 GCA_030654635.1 Pseudomonas sp. | reverse complement strand
GGCAATAACTGCTCAAAGCGCTCGCGGGTCATCGCCGGTACTCGCAAGGAACGTTGCGGCTCGCCCTCCAGCGCGCCTTCGGCCACCAGCCGTTGCAAGGCGGCACGCACCGGCATCGGGCTAGTGCCCCACTCGGCAGCCAGGTCGCGGATCTTCAACCGCTCACCGGGCTGGAAGCGCCCGCTCAACAGGCCGGCGCGAATGTTCTGATAGAGCTGTTCCTGCAGGTTATCGGCCATGGCTTAGCGGTTCCCGAGCGGTGGGGCGGGCAGTTGGGCGAGGGTCAACGAGCAGTTGTGCATGGGGTTTCTCCGAAGTATTTACGAGTGTCTGAGCGAGCGAGCTAGAGCCAGGCAAGGCGCAGGAGCGCTTGAAAAGCGGAGTTGACTGCAGTCAATGAGCATTTACGAGTGCTCCTGCAACGCCGCCTGGCCGACGCGCAGCCGCTCAGGGGGCCTTGTTTTCGATTAGGCAGTTGCCGCCGTCTACGACCAATACTTCGCCGGTGATATAGCTGGCCTCTGGAGACACCAAAAACGCCACTGCCGCCGCGACTTCGCCTGGGCGGCCGGCGCGGCCGATCGGGGTGTAGGTGCCGGCATGCCGCTCCTCTTCAGTGGAGGAGCCGGTGGCGATCCAGCCCGGCGCCACGCTGTTGACCGTGATGCCTTGCTTGCCGACTTCCAGCGCCAAGCTCATGTTCAGCCCCAACATGGCCGCCTTGGCCGCGCTGTAGGCCGACTCGCCGGGGTTACTGCCGCGGGTGCCGGTGGTCGAGCTGATATGCACGATGCGTCCATAGCCACGGGCCTGCATGCCCGGCAACACAGCGCGGGTGAGCAGAAAGGCGCTGGTCAGGTTGCGCGCCAGCGACAGGTTCCAGGTGGCCAGGTCCATGTCCGCCACGTTGGCGAAGGGTTCCGGGCTGCCTTGCATGGCCATGCCGGCGTTATTCACCAGAATGTCGATATGACCGAACTGCGCCAGCGCCCAAGCGGCCAACTCGGCCACCTGCGCTTCGTCGGTCAAATCCGCTGGCATGGCGCGGGCGTCTATACCTTCAGCTTGCAGCTCGGCGGCGCGCTGGTGAATCCGTGCACTGCTGGCGGTGATCAATAAACGCACGCCTTCGCGACCCAGCCGGCGAGCGATGGCCAGGCCGATGCCGCTGTCACTGCCGGCGCCACTGACCAGCGCGACTTGATCCTGCCAGATTGAATGAGTCATTTACCCGATCCTGTGATCACAAAGTTAGACACATCTTAGCAAAACCCCACATATCTGCCAGCTATTGACAGATATGTGATCACAAATAAGAATGTGCATAAATTCGAACGAGGCGTTCAACATGACATCCAGTGGTATCAGCCCAGCCGCCGTAGCCAGCTTCACTGCCCGCGAGCGGCAGCGCTTTGTGGCGCAGAACCCCAAATCGCTGGCCCTGGCCGAGCGCGCCCGCCACTCGCTGTTCGGGGGCGTGCCGATGCACTGGATGGCCGACTGGTCGACGCCCTCGCCGCTGTTTGTCGAACGGGCCAAGGGCGCGCGTTTCTATGATGTCGACGGCCACGAGTACATCGACTTCTGCCTGGGCGACACTGGCAGCATGTTCGGCCACTCGCCGGACCCGATCGCCACAGCCATCAGCGAACAAGCCAATAACGGCCTGACCACCATGCTGCCCGGTGAAGACGCGGTGGTGGCCGGCGAACTGCTGGCCACCCGCTTCGGCCTGCCCTATTGGCAGGTGACCGCCACCGCCACCGACTCCAATCGCTATGTGTTGCGCTGGGCGCGCGGCATCACCGAGCGCAAGGTGCTGCTGGTGTTCGACGGCTGCTACCACGGCACCGTGGATGACGTGATGGTCCGTTGCCACGACGGCCAGACCCAGCCGCGTTCCGGGCTGATCGGCCAGGCCTACGATTTGACCCAGTACAGCCGCTCGATTCCGTTCAACGATGTGGCGGCGCTGGAAGCCGCACTGGCTCAGGGCGACGTGGCGGCGCTGATGTGCGAGCCGGCGATGACCAATATCGGCATGGTCATGCCCGAGCCCGGTTTTATGGCCAAATGCCGCGAGCTGACCAAAAAGTACGGCAGCCTGCTGATCATTGACGAGACCCACACCATCTCCACCGGCATGGGCGGCTGCACCCAGCTGTGGAACCTCGAACCGGACTTCTTCGTGGTCGGCAAACCGATTGCCGGCGGCGTACCGTGCGGCATCTTCGGTTGCAGCGCGGCGATGGCCGAGGCCATGCAGGCCGCCCGCCAGCGCGCCAGTGCCGGCAATCACGGCCATGGCCACAGCGGCATGGGCACCACATTGTCGGCCAACGCCCTGGCCATGCACTGCATGCGCGCCAACCTGGAACAGGTGATGACCCAGGCCGCCTACGACCACATGCTGCCGCTGGCCAAGCGTCTGGCCGATGGCTTTCGTGGCCTGATCGGCAAATACGACCTCAAGTGGTCGGTGACCGAGCTGGGCGCGCGCAGCGAGTTCCAGTTCTGCCCGCAACCGCCGAAAACCGGCGCCCAGGCCGAAGCGGCCTTCCACGACGAACTGCAGATGGCCCTGCACCTGTACCTGATCAACCGCGGCATTTTAATCACACCATTCCACAATATGACCCTGTGCTGCCCGAGTACCTCGGCGGCGGATGTGGATAAGCTGATTGCCACCCTCGACGAAGCCTTGGCCGAACTGCTGGCCATCCCCGGCGCACGGGAATAAAGGCACACAAGAACGTAGGGTGGATGACGCTCTTTTCATCCACCAGCAGGCCGCATCGACAACCAATCCCCATGGTGGATGGATAAAGCGCCATCCACCCTACGCCCCGGTGCATAACGTGCCCCCAAGGTGAGACCCCAACATGCAATTTGCCGATATCCAAGAAGCCCGCGACTTCCTTGAGCAACACCCGGAAGTACGCCTGATCGAACTGTTTTTGATCGACGCCAATGGCGTACCGCGCGGCAAGTTGCTGCACCGCGCCGAGCTGCTGGCCATCTATGAAAACGGTCGGCCGCTGCCCAGCTCAATCCTGGCGCTGACCATCAAAGGTGAGGACGTCGAAGACACCGGCCTGGTCTGGGAAGTGGCCGATGCCGACTGCTGGACCTACCCGCTGCCCGGCAGCCTGACCCTGCAACCCTGGCGCGCCCAGCCCACCGGCCAGCTGCAAGTCAGCATGCACCCGACCCAGGGCCTGCCGGCCAGCCCGGCTGACCCACGGCATGCCTTGATCCGGGTAATCGACCGGCTCAAGGCCGACGGCTACTACCCAGTGATGGCGGTGGAGCTGGAGTTCTATTTGCTCGATCAGCAGCCCGATGCAAATGGCCGCCCGCAACCGGCACGGCAAGCCAACGGCGTGCGCCCGCAGGCACCGCAGGTGTATGGCGTGGCCGAGCTGGAGCAGGTCGAGGCATTCCTCAATGACCTGTATGCCGCCTGCGAGGTGCAAGGTTTACCGGTGCGCACGGCGATTTCCGAATATGCCCCCGGCCAGCTGGAGCTGACTCTGGAGCATCGCTTTGATGCATTGCAGGCGATAGACGAAGGTGTGCGTTACAAACGCTTGGTCAAGGGCGTGGCCCATAAGCAC
>JAURXE010000581.1 GCA_030654635.1 Pseudomonas sp. | reverse complement strand
TCAGGCGTTTCTTCATATCCTCACCCATTTTAGCTTCCCACGCCTGGCCGGGCCTTGCGGCTGGCTGCTTAAACCCCTGATTGCCTTCGGCCTGCGCCGCAAGTGCCAGGGCATTAGCACTGTGGCGCAGTTTCAGGATCGAATCGCCCCCTACGTTGACCGCACCATCGAGCGCGCCACCGATGGCGTGACCTACAGCGGTGTGGAGCGCCTGCAAAAAGGCAGCGCTTATCTGCTGTTGGCCAATCATCGCGACATAGTCATGGACCCGGCTTTCGTCAACTACGCGGTCTATCACGCCGGCCTGCCTACGCCGCGCATCGCGATTGGCGACAATCTGCTGCAAAAACCCTACGTCAGCGACCTGATGCGCCTAAACAAGAGTTTTATCGTGCATCGCTCGATCGCTGGCCGGCGCGAGAAGATGGAGGCCTTCCGGCTGTTGTCGGCCTATATCAACCATTCGATCCGCACCGATTGCCGCTCGATCTGGATCGCCCAAGCGGAAGGCCGAGCCAAAGACGGCAACGACCGCACGGATTCAGCGATCCTCAAGATGTTTCATATGAGCCGCAAGGATCAGCCGTTCGCCGAGGTGATTGGCGGGCTGAACCTGACGCCTGTGTCGATCAGCTACGAATACGATCCCTGCGATCAGGCCAAGGCCCGCGAGTTGTTTATTCGCGCCAGCACCGGCAGCTACTTCAAAGCCCCAGGTGAGGACGACAACAGCATTGCCCTGGGCATCACCGGCTACAAAGGCCGGGTGCATATCAACTTTGCCGCGCCGATCAGCGCCGAATTTGCCGACACCAAGCTGCTGGCCGCCGAGATGGATCGACAGATCATCGCCGGCTACCGGCTGTTTCCGGTGCACTACCTGGCCTATGCCATGTGGACCGGGCAAGACCCGGCAGTGCAGGTACCGAGCGCCGCGCAGTTGTTCCCCGCAGCTGAGCTGGCCAAGGCGCAAGCTCAATGGGACAAACGTCTGGCCGCCTGCCCGCGCGAACACCAGCCTTATCTGATAGAGCAGTACGCCAACCCGGTGCGCAATCAATACCGGATCAAAGCCGGCTTGCCGCTGTAAAGCCG
>JAURXE010000572.1 GCA_030654635.1 Pseudomonas sp. | reverse complement strand
ACAGCGCGGCATCAACAAAGAGTGGGTATTCCCGTACAACGGAACGCCTCTGCACAGGATGAATGACTCGGCGTGGAAGAAAGCGCGAGTGAGAGCGGCGAATCTCTGGCAGGAGAAAAACCTTCGCCCTCCTCACCCCGGTTTCTTGTCGATCCGCATTCACGACTTAAAGCATACCTTCGGCAGAAGGCTGAAAGCGGCAGGCGTTGCGCTTGAAGATCGCAAGGCACTATTAGGTCACAAGAACGGCAGCATCACCAGCCACTACTCAGGCGCAGAGCTTGGGCAGTTGATTGATGCGGCAAACAAGGTATCAGCCACCGATTCACGCGGTCCGGTGCTGACAATTTTGAAAAGGAGGCAGGCTTGAAATCGGCAGTAGTCACGCAAATCTCACGCGCATGAAAAAGGCCAATGCGCGAACATTGGCCTAAGTCATTGTTTTATATGGTCGGGACGGAGTGATTCGAACACTCGACCCCTTGCACCCCATGCAAGTGCGCTACCGAGCTGCGCTACGCCCCGACTAGGCGTGAATCTGTTTTAGGGTTAGCTAAAACTGGCGAAACTATACCTTAAGCATTTGAAATGTGGAAGGTTTTGCAGAGTCAGCAGTTTATTTTTCCAGCACTAAAAGTACGTCTTCCAGTTCGGCAATCATCTGCCGAATGAGTTGCTTGAATTGGGTTGTATCGTCTTTCGCGTCTTCACTGGACATGCGCAAACGCGCACCGCCAATAGTGAAGCCTTGCTCATACAGTAAGGCACGAATTTGCCTAATCATCAGCACATCCTGGCGCTGATAGTAACGACGATTGCCACGCCGCTTCACCGGATTGAGCTGAGGAAACTCTTGCTCCCAATAGCGCAGAACATGCGGTTTGACCGCGCAGAGTTCGCTCACCTCGCCAATCGTGAAGTAACGCTTGCCGGGTATCGGCGGCAACTCGTCGTTATGACTTGGTTCCAGCATAAGCTTCGACTCTGGCTTTCAGTTTTTGCCCCGGACGGAAAGTCACCACACGGCGCGCCGTGATCGGAATTTCCTCGCCTGTTTTTGGATTGCGTCCCGGTCGTTGGCTCTTGTCGCGCAGGTCAAAATTGCCGAAACCGGACAATTTGACCTGCTCATTATCTTCGAGCGCGTGCCGGATCTCCTCGAAAAACAGCTCCACCAGTTCCTTGGCTTCGCGTTTATTCAGGCCCAGCTCTTCATACAGACGTTCCGCCATCTCGGCTTTCGTCAAAGCCCCCATACGCTACATCCTTAACGTCGCGTTGAACTTTTGTTCCAGCAAACTGAGGATATTCTGGATGCTGGCATTCACCTCATCGTCATTAAGAGTGCGTGATGGATGCTGCCAGGTCAAGCCGACGGCGAGGCTTTTTCTATGTGGATCAATACCTTTACCGTGATAGACGTCAAATAGCCTGAGGTCTGTTAGGCACTCACCCGCCGCTGCGCGGATGGTCTCAAGAATCGCACTGGCAGCCACGACACGATCAGCCAGCAGCGCCAAATCACGACGCACCTCAGGGAAGCGCGACAGCTCGCTGAACTTGGGCATGCGCCCAGTGGCGACTTCAGCCAGCACCAATTCAAACAGATAGACCGGCTGATCGATGCCCAGGGTCTTGGCCAGTTCTGGATGCATAGAACCGATAAACCCAACCAAGCGGCCGCCTCGTTCAATGCGTGCCGTTTGCCCCGGATGTAAGGCCGGATGCTCACCCGCCACAAAGCTGAATTCATCGGCAGAGCCGGCGCAGGCCAGCAATGCTTCAACATCAGCTTTAAGATCGTAGAAATCCACCGCCTCGCGGCCATGCCCCCAAGACTCAGGCAAACGGCTGCCGCAGATAACCCCTGCCAACATGGCTTGCTGCTGCAAACCTTCCAGTTGACCGACAAAGCGCAGCCCGCTCTCGAACATGCGCACACGAGTTTGTTGGCGATTGAGGTTGTGTTGCAGCGCCTTAACCAAGCCTGGCCACAGCGATGAGCGCATCGCCGCCATGTCTGCCGAAATTGGATTGGCCAACATCAACGGCGCAACGCCTGGGCTGAACAGCTCGAACATTTTCGGATCGATAAAACTGTAAGTGATCGCCTCCTGATAACCGCGAGCGACCATTAACCGGCGCAGCGCGGGCAACTCAACCGCGGCCTCAGCCTTACGCTGCGGCGCCAAGCGCGCTTGCGGGTAGCGCACGGGCAGGCGGTTATAGCCGTACAGGCGCGCCAGCTCTTCGATCAGATCAACTTCAATGCTGATGTCGAATCTGTGGCTCGGCACCATAATAGTCCACTGGCCGGCACCATCGGCACTGACACCCAGACCTAGCGCGCCGAGCAGGCGCTCAACTTCGCTGGCGTCCATGGCCATGCCAAGCATTTGCTCGATACGCTCGGCGCGCAGGGTGATAGGCGCAATGTTTGGCAGATGCGCCTGACTGGCCACTTCAACGATGGGGCCGGCTTCGCCACCGACGATCTCCAGCAGCAAGCCGGTTGCACGCTCCATCGCCTCGCGAGTCAGCTGAGAGTCCACGCCACGCTCAAAGCGATGCGAAGAGTCGGTGTGCAAGCCGTAAGAGCGAGCCTTGCCGGCCAGCGCGATAGTGTCGAAGAAGGCCGCCTCAAGGAACAGATCGCGGGTTTGCACGGTCACGCCACTGCCTTCACCGCCCATCACGCCGGCAATCGCCAAGGCGCGCTCGTGATCGGCGATCACCAGGGTATCGGCGCGCAGGCTGACCTCTTGGCCACCCAGCAGCACCAACTTTTCGCTCTCTTCTGCCATGCGCACACGGATGCCGCCGCTGATCTGAGCAAGATCAAAGGCATGCATCGGCTGACCTAATTCGAGCATCACATAGTTGGTGATATCGACTGCCGCATCGATGCTGCGCACATCGGCGCGGCGCAAGCGTTCGACCATCCACAGCGGCGTCGGCCGCGACAGGTCAACATTGCGCACGACACGGCCCAGATAACGCGAGCACGCCTGCGGGGCCAACACCTCAACAGGACGTACCTCTGCATGCGTCGCGGCGACTGCCAGAACCTGCACAGGCTCAACAGGGGCGGCGTACAGGGCGCCAACTTCCCGTGCCAAACCGGCCAGCGACAGGCAGTCGCCACGGTTGGGGGTGAGATCGACCTCGATGCTTTGGTCGTTCAGCTGCAGATAGACGCGAACGTCTTCACCGACAGGCGCATCGCTGGCCAGCTCGAGCAAGCCGTCATTTTCTTCACTGATCTGGAGTTCAGCGGCCGAACAGAGCATGCCGTTGGATTCAACGCCGCGCAGCTTGGCTTTTTTGATTTTAAAGTCGCCAGGCAGCTCGGCGCCGATCATGGCAAAGGGAATTTTCAGGCCGGGGCGCACATTGGGCGCGCCACACACCACCTGAAAGGTCTCGCTGCCATTGCTGACCTGGCACACACGCAACTTGTCGGCATCGGGATGCGGCTCGGTGCTGAGCACCTCACCGACCACGATACCGGAGAACTGGCCGGCGACCGGGGTCACGCTATCGACCTCAAGACCCGCCATGGACAGACGAGCAACCAGCTCATCACTGGAAACCTGTGGGTTAACCCAGGTCCGCAGCCATTGTTCGCTAAACTTCATCCCGCTCTCCTAAGCGCTAGCCCACCGGGCCGCAGCACTTGGTCATATCTGATTAAACACAGCCACTCGATGAGTGGGCGCAGCAAGCTGTTCGACTAGCCCAGTTCACCTACCGAAACTGCGCGAGAAAACGCAGGTCGTTATCGAAGAACAGGCGCAAATCATTAACGCCGTAACGCAACATGGCCAGGCGCTCGACGCCCATACCGAAGGCAAAACCCTGGTACTTTTCCGGGTCAATGCCGGACATCTTCAGCACGTTCGGGTGCACCATGCCGCAACCCATCACCTCGAGCCAGCCGGTTTGCTTACACACACGGCAGCCTTTGCCGCTACAGATCACGCACTGCATGTCGACTTCAGCCGAGGGCTCAGTAAACGGGAAGAACGATGGGCGGAAACGCACGCCCAAATCCTTCTCGAAAAACACCCGTAGGAACTCCTCGATGGTGCCCTTGAGGTCGGCAAAGCTGATGTTTTCATCAATCAGCAGCCCCTCAACCTGGTGGAACATCGGCGAGTGAGTGATATCCGAATCGCAACGGTAAACACGACCCGGACAAACGATCCGAATCGGTGGTTGCTGGCCTTCCATGGTGCGCACCTGAACCGGCGAAGTGTGTGTGCGCAGCAGCATGTTGGCATTGAAATAGAAGGTGTCATGCATCGCCCGCGCCGGGTGGTGGCTAGGGATGTTGAGGGCTTCAAAATTATGGTAATCGTCTTCGACCTCAGGGCCTTCGGCGATTTCGTAGCCAATATGGGTAAAAAACTGTTCGACACGCTCTAGCGTACGAGTTACCGGATGCAGGCCGCCCGTGGTCTGACCGCGACCCGACAAGGTGACATCAATGCATTCGGCCGCGAGCTTAGTCGCCAGCTCGGCTTGTTCAAGCAGGTTCTTGCGGGCGTTGAGCGCCTCTTGCACGCGCTCCTTGGCCGCATTAATCAGTGCGCCGACTTTCGGTCGCTCATCTGCCGGCAGATCGCCCAAGGTTTTCATTACCTGGGTCAACTCGCCTTTTTTACCAAGATAGAGAACACGCAACTGCTCGAGAGCGTTTACGTCTTCAGCGCCTTGCACGGCCTCAAGCGCCTGCGCAACCAGCGCATCGAGATTTTCCATTTACAAACTCCAGATACAAAATAGGGGAAGAGCACAAAGGCTCTTCCCCTATCGGTGACGTTTAACACCGGGCGAACCCGGTGATTGTCAAAGACTTAGGCCAGTGTGGCTTTAGCTTTTTCGACAATCGCAGCAAACGCCGCTTTTTCGTTCACTGCCAGATCAGCCAGTACTTTGCGATCGATCTCGATTGTTGCCTTTTTCAAGCCAGCAATGAAACGGCTGTAAGACAGACCGTTTACACGAGCGCCAGCATTGATACGGGCGATCCACAGAGCACGGAACTGACGCTTTTTCTGGCGGCGGTCACGGTAGGCGTATTGGCCTGCCTTGATCACTGCCTGTTTGGCAACGCGGAACACGCGTGAGCGTGCGCCATAGTAGCCTTTAGCGAGTTTCAGAATTTTTTTGTGACGGCGACGAGCGACGACACCACGCTTTACACGAGCCATGAGTAACTACCTCTAAATCTTGACCGAAATTAACGAACACGCATCATGCGATCGACTTTGCGAACGTCTGATGGATGGACCATTACGCTTCCACGCAATTGGCGTTTACGTTTTGTAGACATTTTGGTCAGGATATGGCTTTTGAAAGCGTGCTTATGCTTGAAGCCATTAGCCGTTTTCAAGAAGCGCTTCGCAGCGCCACTTTTGGTTTTCATCTTTGGCATGTTCGGATACTCCGCATTCAGTTGATAAACATAACCGCAAGGCCTGCCGTGCCCTTTTGGTCACTTCTTCTTTTTGGGGGCGATGACCATGATCAGTTGGCGTCCTTCCATCTTAGGATGCTGTTCAACGGCGCCGTATTCGAGCAGGTCAGTCTCAACCCGCTTTAACAACTCCATTCCCAGCTCCTGGTGGGCCATCTCTCGACCGCGGAATCTTAGCGATACCTTGGCCTTATCCCCATCACTAAGGAAACGTACCAGGTTGCGTAGTTTTACCTGGTAATCCCCTTCTTCCGTCCCTGGACGAAACTTGATTTCTTTAATCTGAATCTGCTTCTGATTCTTTTTCGCTGCGGCTACTTGCTTCTTCTTTTCGAAGATCGACTTGCCGTAGTCCATAAGCTTGCAAACAGGTGGCTCTGCATCGGCGGAAATTTCCACCAGATCAAGCTTGGCCTCTTCGGCCTTCAGAAGCGCGTCTTCAATTGACACAATTCCAAGCTGCTCGCCTTCAGCACCAATCAAGCGAACTTCGCGTGCCGAGATATTCTCGTTTATCGGGGCCTTCGGGGCAGCTCGTTTATCCTGTCTCATTTCACGCTTAATAGTTATTACTCCGAATCTTGGCGACCACGCCGGGAAATCGCCTGTGCAAGAAATTCAGCGAATTGGGCGACGGGCATGCTGCCCAGATCTACTCCCTCTCGCGTACGCACGGCGATGGTTTGCATCTCAACCTCCCGATCTCCAATAACTAAAAGATAGGGAACCTTGAGCAAAGTATGCTCGCGGATTTTAAAGCCTATCTTTTCGTTTCTCAAGTCAGACTTGGCACGAAATCCATTTTGATTGAGGATTTTCTCTACTTCGAGGGCAAAATCCGCCTGTTTATCGGTGATATTCAAAATCACCGCTTGCGTCGGCGCCAACCAAGCCGGGAATGCACCTTCGTAGTGCTCGATCAAAATACCGATGAAACGTTCGAAAGAGCCGAGAATGGCGCGGTGCAACATGACCGGATTTTTACGGCTGTTGTCTTCGCTGACATATTCAGCAGAAAGACGAATCGGCAGATTGAAATCCAGCTGCAAAGTGCCGCACTGCCAAACTCGGCCAAGGCAATCTTTGAGCGAGAACTCGATCTTCGGGCCGTAAAAAGCACCTTCGCCCGGCTGCAAATCATAAGGCAAACCGGCGCTATCCAATGCAGCAGCCAAGGCCGCCTCGGCGCGATCCCAAAGCTCGTCAGAACCCACACGCTTTTCCGGGCGAGTCGACAGCTTGAGCTGAATATCGCTAAAGCCAAAGTCGGCGTACACATCCAGCGTCAGCTTAATGAAGGCGGCGGACTCGGCCTGCATCTGCTCTTCGGTGCAGAAGATATGCGCATCGTCCTGCGTGAAGCCGCGTACACGCATGATGCCGTGCAGCGCACCGGATGGCTCATTGCGGTGGCAAGCGCCGAATTCTGCCAAACGCATCGGCAGCTCGCGGTAGCTCTTCAAG
This sequence comes from Pseudomonas sp., assembly GCA_030654635.1. Classification (GTDB taxonomy): domain Bacteria; phylum Pseudomonadota; class Gammaproteobacteria; order Pseudomonadales; family Pseudomonadaceae; genus Aquipseudomonas. Next base: position 2,073 of record JAURXE010000572.1, on the reverse strand, counting down.
CCCTGATTGAACACCTGTACGTGGCACGGGCAGTTCATCGGCTTGATGGCGTAATCGCGATTTTCCGACTGGGTGGTGAACATGTTGTCGGCGTAGTTGGCCCAGTGCCCGGATTTCTCCCACAGGCTGCGGTCCACCACTTGCGGGGTCTTGATCTCCAGGTAGCCGTTCTCACGCTGGATCTGGCGCATGTATTGCTCAAGCACCTGATACAGGGTCCAGCCATTGGGGTGCCAAAACACCATGCCCGGCGCTTCTTCCTGAGTGTGGAATAGGCCTAGGCGCTTACCAATCTTGCGATGGTCGCGCTTCTCCGCCTCTTCAATGCGCAAGACATAAGCAGCCAACTGCTTCTTGTCGGCCCAGGCGGTGCCATAGACGCGCTGCAACTGTTCGTTTTTAGCGTCACCGCGCCAGTAGGCGCCAGACAGTTTGGTCAACTTGAACGCTTTAAGGAAACGGGTGTTCGGCACGTGCGGGCCGCGGCACATGTCGACGTATTCTTCGTGGTGGTACATGCCCATAGCCTGTTCATTGGGCATATCTTCGATCAGGCGCAGCTTGTATTCCTCACCACGGGCCTGAAACAGCTCGATCACCTGATTACGCGGGGTGACCTTTTTGATCACGTCGTATTCGAGGTCGATCAACTGCTGCATGCGCTGCTCGATGGCAGCCACGTCGTCCATGGTGAAGGGGCGATCGGAGGCGATGTCGTAATAAAAGCCATCATCAATCACCGGGCCAATCACCATCTTGGCGGTCGGAAACAACTGCTTTACTGCATGACCAATCAAGTGCGCGCAGGAGTGGCGAATGATCTCCAGGCCTTCCTGATCTTTAGGGGTGATGATTTGCAGCGTGGCGTCGCTGTCGATCAGGTCGCACGCATCCACCAGCTGGCCATTAACCTTGCCGGCCACTGTGGCCTTGGCCAGACCTGCACCAATCGACTGGGCGACTGCAAGCACCGAAACTGGATGATCAAATGTACGCTGACTGCCGTCGGGCAGAGTGATGATAGGCATGGCGCCTCCTCTCCTAGTGGTGACCCGTACCAGAGGTCACATGGGTTGGGATGAGCCAGTATCCGTTGCGGCGGTTAATCTGCCGAACAATGGCAGCAGCACCAAGGCTAACCGTACCGAAACAGAATCACTGGAGGTAGTAAAACAAGAACGCTTCAATAAAGCCGCAATACTACTTGGCGGCCAATAAAAAAAGGGCGCTCTAAAGCGACCCTTTTAAAAACTTGCTCGGCACCGCTGGGCTCGAACCCGCCACTTCCATCATACCAAGATGACGGTAAATAGCATCTAACTCATTGAAAGCAAAAGAAAACGTAACTTCTTGGTGCTTCACGAAGGCGCCACTGTACCATAAAAAAATCAACAATCGCGCTTCGCCAACGCCCTCCCGGCTGAACCTTAGCTACTCACACAACGCACATCTCGCTTCTCGCCCTCATAGCGTCACTCCCCCCACAACGCTTCACCCCCGAAAACCATTTAGCTGGAGCACAACAGCTAAATTCAACATCAGCCCTGTTAATTGCCCTAAGCCCTCCGCAATCAATAATTTTGTTATTAAACCAACAGCCCACTAGAGGCCAGATTTTGTAGCCGCTACCAACAAGCCATTCTTGACCGTTATGGATAACGTCACTTCATCGCAACAAATGCACCGCCAAGCCCAGCAAGCCACAGCCCAACAACACCTCAATCACCCCACGCTTGTAGCGAAACAAGGCCACCGCTGCCGCCAGGGCGATCAGCGCCGAGGGCCAATCGAAGTGGCCGCTAAAGCCGCTAGGCCAGAGCACGTGGTAGGCGAAGAACAGTGCCAGGTTGGCAATCACTCCCACCACCGCCGCCGTGATGGCCGTCAGTGGCGCGGTGAATTTCAGTTCGTTATGGGTTGATTCGACCAGCGGACCGCCGGCCAGAATGAACAAAAATGACGGCAAGAAGGTCAACCAGGTCACCCGACTGGCAGCCACCGCACCGGCCAGAAACGCCTGCTCGGGGCCGAACATCGGCTGCAGATAACCACCGACAAAGCCGACAAAAGCCA
>JAURXE010000563.1 GCA_030654635.1 Pseudomonas sp. | reverse complement strand
TTTACACGGTCTGTATCGACGCCTGTACAGGCGCGAGGCAGGCGCAGGATGGCAGTCAGGCCGCCGCCTAGGGTTTGCTCCAGGAGGATGTCACCGCCTTGTCGACGCGCGGCTTCGCGGGCGATGGTCAGGCCTAGGCCGACGCCGCCGGAGCTGCGATTGCGTGAACCTTCGACTCGATAGAACGCCTCGAATACCGCCTCGTGTTGCGCGGGGTCGATTCCCGGCCCTTGGTCGCAGACCCGCACCTCGACCTGCTCACGGCTGTCGACCAGTTCGATCTGGGCATGGCCGGCGTAGCGCAGGGCGTTTTCCAACAAGTTGCTCAGGCATGAGCGCAGCGCCATGGGCTGTGCCCGCAACGGCGCGCACTGGCCGCTGACCTGCACGGCTGCGCCACGATCCTGGGCGTCTTCGACCATCGACTCAACCAGTGCTTGTAAGTCCAGCCACTGCCAGGCTTCGCTACTGCGTTGCTCGTGCAGGTAACTCAGGGTGGCATCGAGCATGCTGATCATCTCGCTCAAGTCCTGGCCCATGCGTGCCCGCAGCTGGGCGCTGGGCACTTCTTCAACGCGCAGCTTCAGGCGTGCCAACGGCGTGCGCAGGTCATGGGACACGGCCGCGAGCATGCGCCCGCGTTGTTGCACCTGCTGGCGAATGCGTTGTTGCATAAGGTTAAAGGCATGGGCGGCCAAGCGCGCTTCACGGGGGCCGGTCTCGGGCAAGGGCTGGGTGTCGAGGTCGTTACTCAATCGTTCGGCGGCGGCTGCCAGGCGCTGAATCGGCCGGCTGAGCAGGCGTGCGCCATACCACGCGGCGACTATCAGGGTGAGTAGCTGAAACAATAACTGCACCAGTGGCCCTCCAAACCCCGGCGGTGGTCGCATGCCCGGGTCCGGTTGCAGCGCAGATGGCGGTGGCGGCGGTGGTGGCGGATGGCCGTATTGACTGTACCAGATAAAGGCCAGCACATGGGCCAGCACAATGGCCAGCAACAGCAGGCCGAACAGGCGCGCGAACAGGCTGTCGGCGCGGCCCATCAGGCGATCTCGCGGGCGTCGAACAGATAGCCTTCACCGCGCACGGTCTTGATCAGGCGCGGCGCTTTTGGGTCTTCGCCGAGCTTCTGGCGTAACCGCGAGACCAGCAAGTCAATGCTGCGGTCGAAGGCTTCAATCGAGCGACCACGGGCGGCGTCCAGCAGTTGTTCGCGACTGAGCACCCGCCGTGGTCGTTCGAGAAACACCCAGAGCAGGCGAAACTCGGCATTCGACAAGGGCACCACCAGCCCGCTGGGTGATTGCAGCTGGCGCAGCACGCTGTGTAGCTGCCAGTCGTCGAAGCGAACACTGCTGCGTGGTGCTTGGCGTGGCGCAAAGCGTGACGGCTCACGGTCGTCACGCACACGGCGCAAAATGCTCTGAATTCGCGCCACCAACTCGCGCGGCTCAAAGGGCTTGGCCATGTAATCGTCGGCGCCCAGCTCCAGGCCGATGATGCGGTCAGTCGGCTCACAGCGGGCGGTCAGCATCAGGATTGGAATGTCGGAGCTGCTGCGCAACTGGCGGCACAGCACCAGACCGTCTTCGCCGGGCAGCATCAGGTCGAGGATGACCACGTCGAAATGCCCCTGGTTCAGGGCACGGCGCATTCCCGCACCATCGCCGACCGCCGTGCTGTCGATATTAAAGCGGCTCAGGTAACCGCCCAGCAGTTCGCGAAGTTCCAGGTTGTCGTCAACGATCAGGGCTCGGGTGCTACGGCTGCGTATGTCGGGCGCATTTAAGGTTGGCACCGGGCGGGCTCCATCGAGTTGAGATTAGTGGGCGCGTAAGAACATTCAGGGCGGTAACGCTGCGACTGCTGCAGTGCCGGCGGGCGCCATCATGCTGGCGCTTGGGCGTATCGGCAACATGTCGCCTCTGTATCCGGCTTGATACAAGGTTTGGCTGGTGGCGCCGGCATGCCGTTGCCGTCTGATTCCGCCACCCGCGGTGTTCTGTCGAGGTCGGCAATCTACAGCTATATTCAAGCCATAACGCTCAGCCGCTTTACCATTTGGATTAAGGGCGTCGCTCTCTATGCAGTCTTTGCCTGCCGTGTACCTGCGTAAAACTGTGGTTCTGTGCTTATGGGTGGCCGGCGTGGTTGGCACCGCCAGTGTCTCGGCCAGCCCGCCAAGCGATCTGCCGGCGGCGCAACTGCAAATGGCCCAGGCCTGGATTGCCCGTGAGTTCCAACCCTCAACCCTCAGCAGCGAGCAACAGCTGGCGGAGCTGAGCTGGTTTATTCGCGCTGCGGCGCCGTATCGCGGCTTGCAGATTCGTGTGGTGTCGGAAAACATCGGTACCCATGTATATGAAAGCAACGTGCTGGCGCGGGCTTTTGCGCAGATAACCGGAATTGACGTGGTGCATGAAATTACCGGTGAAGACGACGTGGTGAAAAAACTCCAGGCGCAGATGCAAACCGGCCTGCCGCTCTACGATGCCTATGTGAATGACAGCGATTTTATCGGCGCGCACTTTCGCATGGGCAAGACCCTGGTGTTATCCGATTACATGCAAGCCGAAGGCCGCGCGGTCACCTCGCCAACCCTGGATCTGGCCGACTTTATGGGCTTGCGCTTTACCAGCGGGCCAGACAGCAAACTCTATCAATTACCCGATCAGCAGTTCGCCAACCTTTACTGGTACCGGCAAGACTGGTTCAGTCGCCCCGAGTTGCAACGCGCCTTTAAACAGCGTTACGGCTATGCGCTGGCGGTGCCGCAAAACTGGACTGCCTATGAAGACATCGCCGAGTTCTTTTCGGTGCAGGTGCGTGAGCTGGATGGTCAACAGGTGTGGGGCCACATGGACTACGGCCGTCATGAGCCCTCACTGGGTTGGCGTTTCTCCGATGCCTGGCTGGGGCTGGCCGGGGTGGGCGACAAGGGCTTACCCAATGGTTTGCCGGTGGATGACTGGGGGATTCGGGTGGAAAACTGCCACCCGGTCGGAGCTTCGGTGAGCCGTGGCGGCGCGCTCGATAGCCCGGCCGCCATTTACGCCATGACTAAATACAAGGAGTGGCTGGATAAGTACGCGCCGCCCGAGGCGCGGCAAATGACCTTTAACAGCTCCGCCGAATGGGTGCCCAAAGGCCAGATCGCCCAGCAAATTTTTTGGTACACGGCCTTTGTGCCCGACCTGTTAAAGCTTGGCGGAGCCTTGGCCAATACCGATGGCAGCGCCCATTGGCGGGTGGCCGCCTCGCCGGTGGGGGCCTATTGGCAAACCGGGATGAAATCCGGTTATCAAGATGTAGGCTCTTGGACTTTACTCAAGAATACCGCCGCAGACCGGCAAGCGGCGGCCTGGTTGTATGCCCAATTTACCGTGTCAAAAACCTTATCGCTGCGCAAAACCCTGGTCGGTCTGACGCCGATTCGCATCTCCGATATAGAGTCGCAGGCTATGACTGAAGCGGCGCCACGCCTGGGCGGTCTGGTGGAGTTTTATCGCAGTCACGCCCGCGATGTCTGGACGCCAACCGGCACCAATGTGCCGGACTACGCATCCCTCGCACCCCTGTGGTGGCAAGAGTTAGGCCCGCTGGTGGATGGCCGGCAAAGCGTGGCCAGCAGCCTGCAAAACCTCGCCAGCAAAATGGATCTGGAGTTGGCGCGCATCGCCGAGCGCGGCGAAATGCAGCAGTGTGAACCGCGCTTGGGGGAGCCAAGGGACGCTGCTTACTGGCTGGCGCAACCTGGCGCGCCGGTACCCAAGACCGATGAGCAGCCGCCCGGACAAACCCTGAGTTACCCCGAGGCGCTGCGCAAATGGCAGTAGTACGGCGACATGGCCGCTGGCGGGCGTGGCCGCAGCTCTTGCTCTGGGTGGCTAGCTTTTGGGGTGGCCTGAGCGTGGCCGATCAAGCGCCGATCCAACTATTGACCTTCGACGAGCCACCCTGGGTCGATGCGCAACAAGCACAGTTACAAGGACCGACCATCGAGTTGATCGAGCAACTCTTCGCCCTGGCGGGGGTGCCTTACAGCATTGAGGTATTGCCACTGAAGCGGGCCTTGATGATGGCCAATACCCGGCCCGGAACCTGCGTGTTCCCGATTGAGCGCAGCCAAGAGCGGGAAACCGGTTTGCGCTGGATCAGCCCGCTGGTGGTCAGTCGTTATGGTTTTTACGCAGCGCCAGGGCAGACCATGAACTTGCAAACGCTGGAGGATGCCCGTCCCTATTCGATTGCCAGTTACCTGGGCAGTGGCGTCGGTGAGTACCTGCTCAGCCGTGGCTTTAAGGTGGTGGAGGTCAGTAGCGCCAAGCTCGGGCCGAATATGTTGGCGCACAAACGCTTTGATTTATGGGTTTCCGATACCCGTACCGCAGAGTCCCTGAATGCCTCTGCCGGGCCTGCGCTGGACAAGCCAGCGCTGGTGTTTCTCAGCACCTTACGCGGTATGGGTTGCCACCCGGACACCAGCAACACCAGCCTGGAGTTGCTGCAAACCGCGCTGGTGCAACTGCTGCGCACGGCCGAGTGGCGTGCGAAAGTTTTTAGTCAGCAGCTCTAAGGCCTTCGCACAGGCGCGCGACCGTAGACGCGTGCGATCAATACTCGCCCAAACGCGCGGTATCACTCAGGGCATTGCAGGTGTCACTGTCCAAGCACACGGCGATATAGACCGCCTGCTTGCCACAGCCGCGTACGCCTACTGTGTACTCAGTGCGGGCATAGCCAAAGCGCAGTTGCACCACTTTGCTGGACAGAATGCTCGGCGTTACCGCTTGGCAATTGAGTTCAAAGGCGGCACGGGTGGTTGCAGCTTTCATTGCCGCATCCTGGTTAGCGGCAATAAATTGCTGATTGCTTTGGCAGGCCGAGACGCTAGCCAGTAAGGCCAGCAACCCAAGTCGGCGAATGTTTTTGCTGGAATTAAGCATCGAAGACGCTCCTTTAGTGTTTTGAAGGGGGCACGGCTATCC
>JAURXE010000552.1 GCA_030654635.1 Pseudomonas sp. | reverse complement strand
TTTACCAAGATGGTCGAAGCCGCCTCGCCGGCGGTGGTGAATATCAGCACCCGACAAAAAGTCACTCAGCGCGCTGCCGCCGCCAGTGGCCAGCAGATTCCCAATCTGGAAGGACTGCCGCCGGAATTTCGTGAGTTCTTTGAGCGCGGCCAACCGCAGCAACCGCGCAATCCAGGTGGTCGTCAGCGTGAGGCGCAATCGCTGGGGTCGGGTTTTATCATTTCCGCCGATGGTTATATCTTGACCAATAATCACGTGGTCACCGGGGCCGATGAGATAGTCGTGCGCCTGGCCGATCGCAGTGAGCTGGAGGCCAAGTTGATCGGTGGCGATCCGCGCACTGACGTGGCATTGCTGAAAATTGCCGGTAAAGACCTGCCAACCCTGAAGCTGGGTAAGTCAGACGACTTGAAGGTTGGCGAGTGGGTGTTGGCCATCGGTTCGCCCTTTGGCTTCGATCACTCGGCTACCGCCGGCATCGTCTCGGCCAAGGGTCGCAGCCTGCCCAATGAAAACTACGTGCCTTTTATTCAAACCGACGTGGCCATTAATCCGGGTAACTCCGGCGGGCCATTGTTCAATTTGGACGGCGACGTCGTGGGCATCAACTCGCAAATTTTCACCCGCTCGGGTGGCTTTATGGGCTTGTCATTCGCCATCCCGATCGACGTGGCCATGGATGTCGCCAATCAACTTAAATCCACCGGCAAGGTCAGTCGCGGCTGGTTGGGGGTGGTGATTCAGGAGGTCAACAAGGATCTGGCCGAGTCCTTTGGGCTGGATAAGCCTGCCGGCGCTTTGGTGGCCCAGGTGATGCCAGATGGGCCTGCTGCCAAGGGTGGCTTGCAGGCTGGTGATGTGATTTTGAACTTGAATGGCCAGCCGATCATCATGTCGGCGGATTTGCCGCATTTGGTCGGTGCGCTCAAGGCGGGTGATAAGGCCGATCTGGACGTAGTCCGTACGGGGGAGCGCAAGACCCTGCAAATGACCGTTGGCGCCTTGCCAGAAGAAGATGAAATGCTCGCAGACAATGCGGCATCCGGTCCGGCGCTCAGCAATAATCGCCTCGGCTTGGTGGTGGTTGAGCTGAGTCCTGAGCAAAAAAGCGCCCTTGATCTGAAAAATGGCGTGCTGGTCAAGAACGTCCTGGAGGGGCCTGCAGCTTTGATGGGGGTGCGCGTCGGTGATGTCATCACCCATCTGAATAATCAGGCGGTTGATTCGAGTAAAACGTTCGCAAGCGTAGCCAAAGGGCTGCCGATGAACCGCTCGGTGTCGATGCGGGTGCTGCGCGAGGGGCGCGCCAGTTTTATTACCTTCAAATTGACCGAGTAAAACCCTCGGTGTGGCGAAAGGGGCGGTGATTCCGCCCCTTTTTTATGCGCGGCTTTTAGTGCCGGCCAGCCCGCTGGCGTGACGCTGAGGTCGGCCTTCAGGTACACTTGCGGGCTATTTTCGGCGGGCAGTCTGCCTGCGGCCTTTTTGAGTGTTGATCCGTGAGTGATCTGAGCCATATCCGCAATTTCTCCATCATCGCCCACATTGACCACGGCAAGTCGACGCTGGCTGACCGCTTTATCCAGATGTGCGGCGGTTTGTCTGCGCGTGAAATGGAGGCTCAGGTTCTCGATTCGATGGACCTTGAGCGTGAGCGCGGCATCACCATCAAAGCCCACAGCGTCACCCTCTATTACACGGCCAAAGATGGCAAAACCTATCAGCTGAACTTTATCGACACCCCGGGCCACGTGGACTTCACCTATGAGGTCAGCCGCTCCCTGGCCGCCTGTGAAGGCGCGCTGCTAGTGGTCGATGCCGGCCAAGGTGTCGAAGCGCAATCGGTGGCCAACTGCTACACCGCCATCGAACAGGGCCTTGAGGTCATGCCGGTACTGAACAAGATGGACCTGCCACAGGCCGATCCAGACAAGGTTAAAGAAGAAATCGAACAAATTATCGGCATCGACGCCACCGACGCCGTGGCCTGTAGCGCCAAGAGCGGCATGGGTGTATTGGAGGTGTTGGAGCGTCTGGTCGAGACCATTCCTGCGCCGACCGGCGATATCGAAGCGCCACTGCAGGCGCTGATTATTGACTCCTGGTTCGATAACTACCTGGGCGTGGTCTCGTTGGTGCGGGTGCGTCATGGTCGGGTGAGAAAGGGCGACAAAATTCTGGTCAAGTCCACCGGCAAGATCCATCTGGTCGACAGCGTTGGGGTGTTCAGCCCCAAGCACACCGAAACCGTTGATCTAAAAGCCGGCGAAGTGGGTTTTATCATCGCCAGCATCAAAGACATTCACGGCGCGCCAGTGGGCGATACCCTGACCCTCAGCACTACTCCAGATGTGGATGTATTGCCCGGCTTTAAACGGATTCAGCCGCAGGTGTATGCCGGCTTGTTCCCAGTTAGCTCGGAAGACTTTGAAGATTTCCGCGATGCATTGCAAAAGCTCACCCTGAATGATTCCTCCTTGCAGTATTCGCCGGAAAGCTCGGATGCCTTGGGCTTTGGCTTTCGTTGCGGTTTCCTCGGCATGCTGCACATGGAAATTATCCAGGAGCGTCTGGAGCGCGAGTACGACCTCGACCTGATTACCACCGCTCCAACGGTAATTTTCGAATTGCTGATGAAAAACGGTGAGACGATTTACGTCGATAACCCGTCGAAAATGCCGGATCTTGCCGGCGTTGAAGATATGCGCGAGCCGATTGTGCAGGCCAATATTTTGGTCCCGCAGGAGCACCTGGGTAACGTCATTACCCTGTGCATTGAGAAGCGCGGCGTGCAGCGCGATATGCAGTTCCTCGGTTCGCAGGTGCAGATTCGCTACGACTTACCGATGAACGAAGTGGTGTTGGACTTCTTCGACCGTCTCAAGTCGGTTAGTCGCGGTTATGCCTCGCTGGATTACCACTTTGATCGCTACCAGTCAGCCAGCTTGGTCAAGCTGGACGTGTTGATTAACGGCGATAAGGTCGACGCCTTGGCGCTGATCGTGCACCGCGACAACGCCCATTACAAAGGCCGCGCGTTGACCGAGAAGATGAAAGAACTGATCCCGCGACAGATGTTTGATGTGGCGATTCAGGCGGCAATCGGTGGGCAGATCGTTGCGCGGACCACTGTTAAAGCGCTCAGGAAGAACGTGCTGGCCAAGTGTTACGGCGGTGATGTAAGCCGTAAACGCAAATTGCTGGAGAAGCAAAAAGCCGGTAAAAAACGCATGAAGCAAGTCGGTAACGTGGAAATTCCACAGGAAGCCTTCCTTGCAGTGCTCAGGTTGGATAGCTAAACACTTGGATGGTTGCGGGCTATGTCGTTGAATTTTCCACTGTTACTGGTCATCGCCGTGGCTGTTTGCGGCGCCTTGGCCTTGTTTGATTTGCTGTTGCTGGCACCTAAACGGCGCAAAGCCATTGCTGGCTATAGTGCCCAAGTGATTGAGCCAGATCAGGCGGTACTGGAGACGCTGAACAAAGAACCCTTGCTGGTTGAATACGGTAAGTCGTTCTTTCCGGTGCTGGCCATAGTGCTGGTACTGCGCTCGTTCTTACTTGAGCCGTTTCAGATTCCGTCCGGCTCGATGCTGCCGACTCTAGAAGTAGGCGATTTTATTCTGGTGAATAAGTTTGCTTATGGCATTCGTTTGCCGGTGTTGGACACCAAGGTGATTGAAGTCGGTAATCCGCAGCGTGGCGATGTCATGGTGTTTCGCTACCCGAGCGAGCCGAGTGTCAATTACATCAAACGGGTCGTGGGGCTGCCGGGCGACAAAGTTCGCTACAGCTCTGATGGTCGCCTGTTCGTCAACGATCAGGCGGTTGCTGAGCAGTTGCTCGGCGAGGAAGCTGGAAGCTTGGGCAGTTCGGCGCAATACACCGAGCAGTTGGGCGTCATTGAGCACCGCATTCGCAAGCAGATGAATCGTTATCACGTTGGCGCTGGAGAGTGGCAAGTGCCCGTAGGGCACTATTTCATGATGGGTGATAATCGCGATAACTCCAATGACAGCCGTCTGTGGAGTGATCAGAAGATCCCTAAAGAATTGCTCGGCATGGTTCCCGACCAAAATATTGTCGGCAAGGCCTTTGCCATCTGGCTTACCTGGCCTGAACCCAAGCTACACAACGTGCCAAGTTTTTCCCGAGTGGGCTTGATTCGCTAGAAAAATCGGCTCACTCGCAGGCAACAAGATTTTCAGCTTATATAGTTTTGTTTAGCCCTCTGGGCATTCAACTACTTTGCAATTGAGGTCGATTATGAGATTTGCATATTCACAGAAAGGCATGTCGGTGCTGGGCTGGATGACCATGCTGGCGCTGGTGGCGTTTCTTGCCAGTGCAGTATTTAAGATGGTTCCGCATTACATGGATTACAGCGCGCTGCAAAAAGCCATTACCTCAGTTGAAACCGATAAGACTGCAGACGTAAGTACAGTTCCGGAGTTCTACAGTCATATCAGCAAAAGTATGACGGTAAACGGTATTCGCGATCTTAAGCTGGACGAGATTCTTACCGTAGTCATCGAAGAAAACGAGTTTCGTGCGCACCTGAAGTATGAAACCCGTGAGCCGTTGATCGAAAATCTTGATCTGGTGGCGCGCTTCGACAAAGAATTTCGCGTGCGCATGCCGTGAGTTCCTCGACTGCGGCAAGTTCATCA
>JAURXE010000549.1 GCA_030654635.1 Pseudomonas sp. | reverse complement strand
CCATTACCGACGAGCGATTAGCGCGGGTTAGCCGGATTCTGCATGCGGATCTGGTCAACAAATTTGGCATAGCCCAGCCACGAATTCTGGTTTGCGGGCTCAATCCGCATGCCGGCGAAGGCGGCCATATGGGCCGCGAAGAGCTGGACATTATCGAGCCCTGCCTGGCCCGCCTGCGCACTGAAGGCCTGAACCTGATCGGCCCGCTGCCGGCCGACACCCTGTTCACCCCCAAGTACCTCGAGCACTGCGATGCGGTGCTGGCGATGTACCACGACCAAGGCCTGCCAGTGCTGAAATACAAAGGCTTCGGCGCGGCGGTGAACATCACCCTGGGCCTGCCGATCATCCGCACCTCGGTCGATCACGGCACTGCGCTGGACTTGGCAGGCAGCGGCAAGATCGACACCGGCAGCCTGCGCGTGGCGCTGGAAACGGCCTATCAGATGGCCGCCAGCGGCCGCCCCTAAAGCATCTGGCAAGAGCAATCGCGCGGACAACCTTAGCCGCGCCGGCTTTCGCTGTTAAACTCCCCGGTCTTTGCATTGCGCTTTAAGCGGGTCGCTTAAAGTTTGGAGCCGTTGTCATGTCCGAGAACAACCAACACCGGGCGCGCAAGCGTTTCGGCCAGAACTTCCTGCATGACGCCGGCGTGATTCATCGCATCATGCGCGCCATTCATGCCCTACCCGGCGAGCGTTTGCTGGAGATTGGCCCAGGCCAAGGTGCACTCACCGGCGACTTGCTCAGCAGCGGCGCGCAACTGGATGTGATCGAGATCGACCGCGACCTGGTGGCCATGTTGAACCATCAGTTTGCCAGCAACCCGGCGTTTCACATGAATCAGGGCGATGCGCTGAAGTTCGACTTCAACAGCCTCAATCCGGCGCCACGCAGTCTGCGGGTGGTCGGTAACCTGCCGTATAACATCTCCACCCCGCTGATCTTTCACCTGCTGGCTAACGCCGGCGTAATCCGCGACATGCACTTTATGCTGCAAAAAGAAGTGGTCGAGCGCCTGGCTGCCACTCCAGGCGGCGGTGATTGGGGACGTTTATCGATCATGGTGCAGTACCACTGCCGCGTGGAGCACCTGTTCAATGTCGGCCCGGGCTCGTTTAATCCGCCGCCGAAAGTGGACTCGGCCATCGTGCGGTTAACACCCCACGAAGTCCTGCCCTGCCCGGCCAAGGATCATCGCCTGCTCGAACGAGTGGTGCGCGAAGCCTTTAACCAGCGCCGCAAAACCCTGCGCAACACCCTCAAAGCCCTGCTCAGCAGTGCCGAGATTGAAGCCGCAGGCGTCGACGGCAGCCTGCGCCCGGAACAGCTCGACCTGGCCGCCTTCGTGCGCCTGGCCGACCAGTTAAGCGCGCAGGCCAGTCAGCAGACAAGCGCCAGCTAAGCCCCTAGACTGAAACACTGGCCGCCGCCAAACCGCACCAAGCCAGTCAGCTTAAGCGCTGACTGAGTCGCGGCGGTAATGGCGCGGCGCCCTGTCGGTTACGGCCAACCCCAGAAGAGCGATTGCCCATGTCCGACCCCCGCTATCAAGTAGATGTCAGTGTCACCACCCAGTTTCTGGCCGAGCAATCGCTGCCGGAGCAAAACCGTTTCGCCTTCTCCTACACAGTCACCATCAGCAATAACGGCCAACTGCCGGCCAAGTTAGTCAGTCGGCACTGGGTGATTACCGATGGCGATGGCCGCGTGCAAGAAGTGCGCGGGCCTGGCGTAATAGGTCAGCAGCCACTGATCGCGGTTGGCCAACAGCACACGTATAGCAGCGGCACCGTGCTGACCACCCGGGTCGGCAATATGCAGGGCAGCTTCCAAATGTTGGCCGATGACGGCAAACGCTTCGACGCCCTGATCGCACCGTTTCGCCTGGCCATGCCGGGTGCGTTGCACTGATGAGCACCTATGCCGTCGGCGACCTGCAAGGTTGCCTGCAGCCGCTGCAATGCCTGCTGCAAGAAGTTGCGTTTGAGCCCAGCAAAGATCGCCTGTGGCTGGTCGGCGACCTGGTCAACCGTGGCCCGCAATCACTGGAAACCCTGCGTTTTCTGTATGCCATGCGCGACTCGCTGATCTGTGTCTTGGGCAATCACGACCTGCATCTGCTGGCCGTGGCGCAAAACATTGAGCGACTGAAAAAAGCCGACACCCTGCAAGAGATCCTCGACGCGCCTGATCGCGACGACTTGCTCGACTGGCTACGCCGACAAAAACTGCTGCACTACGACGCAGAGCGCGACTGCGTACTGGTGCATGCCGGCATCCCACCGCAATGGACACTGACCAAAGCCCTCAAGCGCGCCGCAGAAGTCGAAGCGGCGCTGCAGGATGATCTGCGCCTGCCACTGTTTCTCGACGGCATGTATGGCAATCAACCGACCCTCTGGGACAAAGATCTGCACGGAGTTACGCGCCTGCGGGTGATCACCAACTATTTCACCCGCATGCGCTTTTGCACCGCCGAGGGCGACCTCGACCTCAAAAGCAAAGAAGGTCTCGCCAGCGCCCCACCGGGTTTCGCCCCTTGGTTTAGCCATGGCGCACGCAAAACCCGCCAGCATAAAATCATCTTTGGTCATTGGGCCGCGCTCGAAGGCCAGTGCAGCGAGCCGAACTTATTCGCCCTCGACACCGGCTGCGTTTGGGGCGGCAGCATGACCTTGCTCAACCTCGACAACGGCGAGAAACATCAGTGCCGCTGCGCCGCGGCACTGCCGATCAAGGCCCAATCTACCCCCATGACAGCGCTCGCAGACCACGCCCGCCCAGATTAAGAGGACCCGCCATGAGCGAATTCAAACGTATCACCGCAGCACAGGCGCACACCTTGCGCGAACAGGGCGCGGTCGTGGTCGACATCCGCGACCCCGAGAGTTTTGCCCGCATACACATCAGTGGTTCGCAGCACCTGGACAACCACTCGCTGCATGATTTTATCCACGCCGCCGATCTCGATCAGCCCTTGCTGGTGGTCTGCTACCACGGCAACTCCAGCCAGAGCGCCGCCGCCTACCTGGTCAGCCAGGGGTTTAGCGAGGTGTACAGCCTCGATGGCGGCATCGAAGCCTGGCAAGCCAGCTTCCCG
>JAURXE010000547.1 GCA_030654635.1 Pseudomonas sp. | reverse complement strand
TGATGCCCATGTGGTAGTCGTTGAAGGCATCCCACAGGCCATCGCAGATCATGGTGTCGATGACTTTGGCGTGACCCATGCGCAGACCTGTGCGCGCGCCGGGCATGACGTAGTTGGACAGGCTCATGTTCTCCTGGCCGCCGGCGATGATCACTTCGGCATCGCCGCAGCGAATCGCCTGAGCGCCCAGGTGCAAGGCTTTCAGGCCCGAGCCGCACACCTTGTTGAGGGTCAGGGCGGGTACGGCATGCGGCAGGCCGGCTTTGATCGCGGTCTGGCGGGCCGGGTTCTGGCCGGCACCGGCGGTCAGCACTTGGCCGAAAATCACTTCATCGACCAGCGCCGGGTCCAGGCCGGTTTGCGTCAACAGCTGGCGGATCACGGCGGCGCCCAGATCGACGGCCGAGATATTCGCCAGCGAACCTTGGAAGCTGCCGACGGCGGTGCGGGTGGCGGCGACGATAACGACTTCTTGCATGCGGTAATTCCTCATGGCGGCTGAGTGCGGTCAGTGACTGACCCTAATGGCTGTAATGGTCGCACACCGAGCGGTCGCCGGCCAATTGCGACTGGCTAGACCGGCCTCAGCGCGGCGCGCTCGTTTAACTCAGCTGCGCCTAACGGGGCGGCAAACCCATGCGTTTGCGCGAGCGATGGATGGCGCCGCTGCGCACCGCCCAACGCAATACCGGCGCCAGGCAGTGCACGCCAGCGCGGATCAGCGGCCGTTGCCACGCAGGCAATTGCAGGCCCAGTTGCTGCTGGGTCCAGTCGGGTAGCAGGTCGATGCCGGCACGCATTAACAGGCGTGAAACGGGCACTGAACTGCGACTCGGTGCTGGCGCGTTGAACAGCACTCGGCAGATCTCCCGGGTGCGGTCATCGCAGACCAATTGCGGGCGGATGGCCGCGAGGTAGTCGGCCACTGCCTGGCGGGATTTCGGCACATTACGCGCCCCTAGGCGCTCGGCGACTATGGCTATCTCGGCGTAGTAGCGATCCTGCTCGGCCACCGGCAGCTGTGGGTTGAGATAGCGCAGGTAACCGGCGAGAAAGCAGGAAACCTCCGCCACATGTACCCAGGTCAGTAAATCCGGGTCGCTGGCCGCATAGGTGCGCCCGTCCGGCGCGGTGCCGGTGACTTGCAGGTGAATAGTGCGCACTTTTTCGATCAGCCAGTCGACCGATGCGGTGGGGGCGAAGCTGGTGCCCGCGACAAACTGCCCGGTGCGACGCAGCCGGCCGAGCATGTCCTGGCGAAAGTTGGAGTGATCCCAGACGCCGGACAGGGCCAGCGGATGGAGCATTTGCAGTAGCAGAGAGGCGATGCCACCGACCAGCATGCTGGTGAAGTCGCGATGCACCTCCCAGGGCATGGAGTCGGGGCCGAACAGCCCCGGATCGCCCTTGGGATTTTCGTAGTCGATCTGCCCCAGTGCCAGGCCACTGAGGCTCAGAACTCGGGCTTCGATACGCTGTCGCAGGGCTTCCATAGGTTTCAAACTCAGCGGTTCAGGCGTTTGTCGATCAACCCGTCGACCACGCTTGGGTCGGCCAGAGTCGAGGTGTCGCCCAGGGTGTCCAGCTCGTTGCAGGCGATCTTGCGCAGGATCCGCCGCATGATCTTGCCCGAGCGGGTTTTCGGCAGGCCCGGCGCCCATTGCATCAGCTCCGGTTTGGCGAAGCTGCCGATTTCCTTGGCGACTAGGGCGACTAACTCTTGTTGCAGAGCCTGGTCTGGCTCGATGCCATTCATCAGGGTGACGAAGGCGTAGATGCCCTGGCCCTTAATGTCGTGGGGGTAGCCGACTACTGCGGCTTCGGCGACGGCGTCGTGCAGCACCAGGGCGCTTTCCACTTCGGCGGTGCCGATGCGATGCCCGGAGACGTTGATCACGTCATCCACCCGGCCGGTGATCCAGTAGTAACCGTCCTCGTCGCGGCGCGCACCGTCACCGGTGAAGTAGTAGCCGGGGAAGGGTTTGAAGTAGGTGTCGATCATCCGCTGGTGATCGCCGTAGATGCTGCGGATTTGTCCCGGCCAACTGGCCTTGATCGCCAGCACGCCCGAGCCTGCGCCCTCAATCTCCAGGCCTTTTTCGTCGAGCAGGGCCGGTTGCACGCCGAAGAACGGCCGGGTCGCTGAACCTGGCTTGAGCAAGGTGGCGCCGGGCAGCGGGGTGATCATGATGCCGCCGGTTTCGGTCTGCCACCAGGTATCGACTATTGGGCAGCGCATCTCACCGACCACGTGGTAATACCATTCCCAGGCTTCCGGGTTGATCGGCTCACCAACGCTGCCGAGCAAGCGCAGGCTGGCACGCGAGGTCTTTTGCACCGGGCCGTCGCCCTCACGCATCAAAGCGCGCAGGGCTGTCGGCGCGGTGTAGAAAATATTCACCTGGTGCTTGTCGATCACCTGCCAGAAGCGCGAGCTGTCCGGGTAGTTCGGCACGCCCTCGAAGATC
>JAURXE010000546.1 GCA_030654635.1 Pseudomonas sp. | reverse complement strand
GATCTTCGAGGTCGAACTACTGGAAGTGCTGACGCGGGATGAATGAGCAAGGGGCGGGTTCTGAGCAGAATTAGCCGATGTTGATGCAGTGCAGTCAGCCAAGAGTCGACCCTCAGGCATGTCTACGAAACTAGCGGCGATTCAAATCGTGAATTTTCTTGCTCCAAATCGCCGGTACTGTGCTTGGGCTGGCCGACGATGCCCTATAGGCGGTGGTCTCAGGGATCTGTCGGGTGAGCCTGTGTATCCGCGCAAATGGGTGTGCAAATCATCAAACCCACCCGTCATTACGCTTGCGCCGCACCCGTAGCATGGTTGGCAGGATCAGTCCGACGGTCAGGCCGGCACCCGCGATGACAGCGCCGTAAGCCATGTAGCGCCTCAGCACGTGCTGGTTTTCCTCGCCCAGTTGCGATTGCAGTTCGCGTAATTCGGAATTGGCCTGGGTCAGTTCGCTGTCCAGCGCCGTGCGCGCGGTCTGCAGCTCGTCGATCAGTGTTTTGCGCGACCCCAGCGTTTCCTGCATGCCTTGCACGCGGGTATTCCAGGTGTCGTTGATGCCATTTAACTCGGCACTCAGTTCAGCCACCTTCTGTTCCAGTTGTGGCATGCGCTCGGCTTGGCCGGGTACCTCTTGTAGATCACGGTTGGCAATCCACACGGCGCTACCGCTTTCGCCGCGAACCTGGCTGTAATCCCCATCGGTGCGCAGTAGCGTGACCTTCTGCCCGGAGATCAACGTGCCGACGATGCGGTAGCCATCGGTTGGGCCACTGCGCACCTGGGTGTTCAGGCTGTCACTGACCCAGCGGGCCGTGCTGGCTGTTTCCTCAGCTTGCGCGGTAACGCTTGCCAGCAAGCAGGCCGCTAAGGTGAGGCTTGGCAGAGAGGTAAAACGGGAGGAGAGAGGACGGGATAGGGACATGGCAATCTTCACTTGGCGATTGAACGAAACCCTGTAAGGGGGTGCGATAAAAGCCGGCCAGGCGAGTTGCCTAGACAGAAGCGCAATCAGGGTGGAGTGCTGCCGCAGAGCTGCCCAATGGGCAAATGGCCATGCAGTCCATCCTGTGGGCCGACAGCAGACAGACACTTAACGAGCGTGCAGAGTTCACTCGGCGACGGTTAGTGAGATGGATGGTAGGTAAGTCGGGTCAACTTTTTGGGTGACTCAGGGTCAGCGGTGTGGGCATTGGCGTAGTGCTTTTCCTGTCGCTAAAGCAACCAACCCGGCACTTGGCCGGGTTGGTTGGGTTTGCAGCAGTGGTTACTTGATTTCGACGGCCAGGCTGTCGTGAATCTTCTTCTGCCAGATCGCCGGGCCCGTGATGTGCACCGACTCGCCCTTGGTGTCGACGGCCACGGTGACGGGCATGTCTTTCACTTCGAACTCGTAGATGGCTTCCATGCCCAGTTCGGCGAAGGCCACTACGCGGGATTTCTTGATCGCCTGGGCGACCAGATACGCGGCGCCGCCGACGGCCATCAGGTATACGG
>JAURXE010000542.1 GCA_030654635.1 Pseudomonas sp. | reverse complement strand
CGAGATGTCTATCTCGAAAACCGGCAAGATGACCGACTACCAGTTCTACGAAGCGGTGATTCACTCCCATGCACGGCTGACCTACAACAAGGTCAGTTCCATGCTGGAGCATCCGAAAACTGCTGAGGCGAAAAAATTAAGCGGCGAATACGCCAATGTCGTGCCGCACCTCAAGCAACTGTACTCGCTGTATCAGGTGTTGCTGGCGGCACGCCAAGAGCGTGGCGCGATTGATTTCGAGACCCAGGAAACCCGGATCATCTTCGGTGCCGATCGTAAGATCGCCGAAATTCGTCCGACCACCCGTAACGATGCGCACAAGTTGATTGAGGAATGCATGCTGGCGGCCAACGTGGCCACCGCTGAGTTCCTCAAAAAGCATGAAATTCCTGCGCTCTACCGCGTGCACGACGGTCCGCCGCCGGAGCGTCTGGAAAAGCTCAAAGCCTTTTTGGCTGAGTTGGGGTTGTCGCTGCATCGTGGCAAGGCCAAAGACGGCCCGTCTCCGAAAGACTATCAAGCCTTGCTGGCGAGTATCCGCAATCGTCCAGATTTCCACTTGATCCAGACGGTGATGCTGCGCTCGCTGAGCCAGGCGGTGTACAGCGCCGATAATCAGGGCCACTTTGGCCTGAATTACGAGGCCTACACCCACTTCACTTCGCCGATTCGGCGTTATCCTGACTTGCTCACGCATCGAGCCATTCGCAGTGTGATTCGCTCCAAAATCGACACGCCGCACGTTAAGCGTGCTGGCGCCATGACGATTCCCAAGGCGCGTATCTATCCGTATGACGAGCCGGCACTGAGCCAGTTGGGTGAGCAGTGCTCGCTGTCTGAACGGCGTGCCGATGAGGCCACTCGCGATGTGGTGAACTGGCTCAAGTGCGAGTTCATGAAGGATCGGGTTGGCGAGACCTTCACTGGGGTGATCACCGCAGTAACAGGTTTTGGTTTGTTCGTTGAGCTGAAAGATATCTACGTCGAAGGTCTGGTGCATGTCACCGCGTTGCCGGGCGATTACTATCACTTCGATCCAGTCCATCACCGCTTGGCGGGTGAGCGCACCGGTCGCAGCTTCCGCCTCGGCGATAGCGTCGATGTGCGGGTGATGCGAGTTGACCTGGACGAGCGCAAGATCGATTTCGAGATGGCGCAAAGCGTGCTGGATGCACCGATCGGCCGTAAAGGGCGTGATTCGGCCGCAGCTCCGCGTGCGCGTGCGGCGAAGGGCGCACCAGCCAAGGCTGATCTGTCTTTTGGCAACACCGATGTAAAGCGCAGTCGCGAAGTTAAGCAGTCGCTGCAATCCGACGCTAAAGGCGCTGGTCGCTCCAAGGCTGGCGCTGCGGCGCCGGCTAAGCCGGCAGATAAGGCGGGCAAGCCGGGCAGTCATCGCAAAGGCCCGGCCAAGTCTGGTGCGGCGCGTAAACCTAAGGCTAAGCCATGAGTGCTCTGGAGAAGATC
>JAURXE010000535.1 GCA_030654635.1 Pseudomonas sp. | reverse complement strand
CAGCTTGCCGCGTCCCTGACAACTGCTGCAGGGCTCGCAGAGCACCTGCTCGAGGCTCTCACGGGTGCGTTTGCGGGTCATCTGCACCAGGCCCAGCTCGGTAATGCCAAGCATATTGGTCTTGGCGTGATCGCGTTCGAGCTGCTTCTCCAGGGTGCGCAACACTTGGCGCTGGTGCTCTTCGTCTTCCATGTCGATGAAGTCGATGATGATGATGCCGCCCAGATTGCGCAGGCGCAGCTGCCGGGCAATGGTGATGGCGGCTTCGAGATTGGTCTTGAAGATGGTTTCTTCGAGGTTGCGATGGCCAACAAAGGCGCCGGTATTCACATCGATGGTGCTCATCGCCTCGGCGGGATCGATAATCAGATAACCGCCGGATTTAAGCGGCACCTTACGTTCCAGAGCCTTTTGCACCTCATCCTCGACGCCATACAGATCGAAGATCGGCCGCTCGCCAGGGTAATGCTCTAGGCGCCCGGCAATCTCGGGCATCAGCTCATCGACGAACTGCACAATCTTCTGGAAGGTCTCGCGCGAGTCGATGCGCACCTTCTCGATCCTTGGGCTGACCAGATCGCGCAGGGTGCGAAAGGCCAGGCTCAAGTCTTGATAAATCACACTGGGGCTCGAGGCGGTTTGCATCTGCCCGCGGATCTGCTCCCACAACCTGCGCACATAACGAATATCCATGAGGATTTCATCGGCGCCAGCGCCTTCGGCGGCGGTACGCAGAATAAAGCCACCGACCTCGGCAATCCCTTCGGCGGCGATGCACTCGGCGACCACCTGCTTGAGTCGATCGCGCTCGGCTTCGTCTTCAATCTTCAGGGAAATGCCGACGTGACTGGTGCGCGGCATGTACACCAGATAGCGCGACGGGATCGACAACTGGGTGGTCAGGCGTGCGCCCTTGGTCCCAATCGGGTCTTTGGTGACCTGTACCACCAGACTCTGACCCTCATGGACCAAGGCGCTGATGGTTTCGTTGACCGCAGTGTTGCCTTCCCGACTGGCGATTTCGCCAACATGAATAAAACCGGCGCGCTCCAGACCAATATCGACAAAGGCCGCTTGCATGCCGGGCAGCACCCGCACCACCTTGCCTTTGTAGATATTGCCGACGATGCCGCGGCGCTGGGTGCGCTCCACATGCACTTCCTGCAGTACACCGTTCTCCACCACCGCCACGCGCGATTCCATCGGCGTGATATTGATCAGAATCTCTTCACTCATGCGCTGCTTCACTCATAGAAGATGTATCCAGGCGCTGCCAACAAGGGATGCCGAAATCGGCGAGCAATGCCGCAGTCTCGCACACTGGCAAGCCAACTACCGCCGAAAAACTGCCTTCAAGGTGACTGACAAAGATCCCGGCCAGCCCCTGAATGGCATAACCAGCGGCTTTATCCTGTGGCTCGCCGCTGGCCCAATAGGCCTCAATCTCAGCACTGCTGATGGAGCGAAAGCTGACTTGGCTGCTCACCAGACGTATTTCACAGCGCTGCGAGGTGGCCAACGCTACCGCGGTGAGCACTTGATGGGTACGGCCCGAGAGCGCCGCCAGCATGGCCTGCGCGTCGGCACGGTCGCGCGGTTTACCGAGAATTTGGCCGTCCAACACCACGCTGGTGTCGGCGCCCAGCACCACCGCATCGCGCGGATCAGACAAGGTCGCCAAGCCGGCTTGCGCCTTGCTCCGGGCTAAACGCTCGACGTAGCGCTCTGGCGACTCAGCCGGCCAAGGCATTTCATCAATATCGGCAACCAACGGGATAAATGGCACACCCATCTGGTTGAGTAATTCACGTCGCCGCGGCGAGCCTGAGGCGAGAAACAATGTAGCCATGAACGACCCTTGCCACTTAACGCTGCGAAGATAAAAACGCCGCAAAAAGCGGCGCGGTAGTGTCGAGATGGTTGGCCACTCAGCGAGCGGCCAGCCCCGGCTAGAACTTGAAGTTGATCAGCTTGTCGGCCTCAAGATTCACCGTACGGGTCTTGGTGATGCCATCGGAAACCACCTGTACCCGGTACTGACCTTTATCAAGCATCAGCGACATGGGGGTCGCGCCCTGCAATTGGTCGTTAATCAGCACCCGATCATTAAACTTGTTACTGCGAATGCTCAACGCATAAGGGCGGCTGTTACACAGCTCTTCAGCAACCCCAAGCAGCGCACAGGCCATCATCTTCTTCGCCTCAATACTGGCTTCGAAGCTGATCGTGGCCGCCACGCTGCCATCTAGATCCATGCTGGCACGAGTGAAACTGCTCTTGCTGCGATAGCTAAACCAGTCCGAGCTCAAGTTGACAGTGGCCACCTGACCGCGCAACTCCTCAGCCAGTACACGCTGATAATTGCTCAACACCCACTGGCGTAAATTTGCACCACGATCGTATTCGTTCAGGCAGATCGCCAAGCTCTTGCTGGGCGAACAATGAAAACTGACCGACTCGCTGAAATCGATGGTCTTGTCCAGCCGCTGAGCAATCGTCCTGACCCGCTGCATGTCGCGCTCGCGCTCCTCGGCAGCCAAACGGGTTTTAAGTTGCGCGACGGCCCGATCAGCCAGCACAAACTTCAATTGTTGGTCGTTGAACTTCTTTTGCGCACTGGCAACCCGCAAGCGTGCCGCGTTCTCGGCCTCAGCTTCGCTCTTGAAGTCGCCCAGCATGGCGTTTAAACGGTCCTGGCTGGCGCTTTGCGCCAAAAACTCTTCGACCTCGGCGCGAATCATTTTTTTCGAACTGGCCGCTTGCAAGCTGGCCGCCTCATAGGCGCTGTTTTCAGTGCGCAGCAGGCTTTCAAGGTTTTTCTTTTCGAGGACAATGGCGTCAAGCTCGCGAATATTGGCCTCGAGCTGCTGCTCGCTGTCCGCACCTGATGTCGCCGCTGCGCCACCCGCAACCTGCGCCGTCGCTGAAGGTTCAGCACTGACTTGGGAATAAGCATTGCCCGCCAACAGCAGCGCCGCAAGCGCTAAAGCACTCCCCACACCCGCCACCTTTAGTTGACCACCAAAGGCATGAGACGACCGCAAAACCGTAAGATAAGACCCCATTACTGCGCTCCCCACCCCATGCGAATTTATATTTATTATCTTGATGAGCACACTGTAAACCAAGGTGTTCAGAAACACCCCAAGCCAAGCCGTTAAGACACGCTTAGACCCACACGTAACTTACGCAGGCCCACCGACACCCACGGCCAACATAAGGCGCTAATCGGCACCGGCACCAGAAACAACAGGGCTGAGGGGCGATTACCAACCAGTACATTCAACCAAAGCTGAACCAACTGCGCCAGACCAAATACCACCATTAGCACCATGCTCTGCTGCCAGATCGGAAAGCTGCGCAAGCGCTGCTGCAGGATCAGCACCAAAAAAGCAATCAAGCTCAGGGCCAGGGCATTCTGTCCTAGCAACGAGCCATACAGTACGTCGGCGGCCAAGCCCAGCAGCCAGGCGCTGATCATCCCGACGCGATGCGGCAGAGCTAGCATCCAGTAGCTCAACACCAAGGCCAGCCAAAGCGGGCGGCCGGTTTCGATAAAGCTCGGCATCGGCGCCACGCTGAGCAGCAAAGCCAACGCAAAACTGCACCAAATAACCCAAGCATTACGCGGACGTGCGCCAACCATCAGTGAGCCCCCGCAGGTACGACAGGTTTAACTGGTGCAGCGCGGGCTGGAGCGGCAGGTGCAGGTGCCGGGCTCACAACCGGCGGCGCATCGGCGCCGGGGACGGCAATCGCCGCGGCCACGCCAATTTTATCGGCGGCCTCTTGCGCCAAAGCCGCATCGTTGGCGCGCTGTTCGGCGCTGCGCTTATCGGTGAACACCAACAACACATAGCGGCTACGGTTCAGCGCGGCAGTGGGTTCGGCGCGAATAATCGCAAAGGGCTGTCCGGTGTCGTGAATCACCTCTTTCACCGTCGCCACCGGGTAGCCGGCCGGGAAGCGCTGGCCAAGGCCCGAGCTGACCAGCAAATCACCTTCTTTGATGTCGGCGGTATCGGCCACATGGCGCAGCTCAAGGCGCTCTGGATTACCGGTGCCGCTTGCGATTGCGCGCAAACCGTTACGATTCACCTGTACCGGGATGCTGTGGGTGGTGTCGGTCAGCAGCAGCACCCGCGATGAATAGGGCATTACCTCAACCACCTGGCCCATCAAGCCACGCGCATCGAGCACCGGCTGACCGAGAAAGACGCCATCTTTTTCGCCCTTATCGATCAACAAGCGCTGAGTGAAGGGGTTGGGGTCAACGCCAATCAGCTCGCCCACCAGCACCTGGTCATCCACCAGTGCCGAGGAGTTCAGCAGCTCGCGCAGACGGACGTTTTGTTCGATCAAGGTGGCCAACTTTTGCAGGCGACGCTGCATCAGCAAGGCTTCAGCTTTGAGTTTTTCGTTTTCGGCGAGCAGTTCAGCGTGGCTGCTGACCTGCTGATTAACGCCTTGCCAGAGCCGCGTCGGCAAATCCGCCACCCAATAAAAGGGCGTGAGCACCAGCCCGAGTTGGCTGCGCAACGGTTTGAGGGTGTCCAGGCGCGCATCGACCAACATCAGCGTGACCGAAAGTACGGTCAGCACCAATAGGCGCACGCCCGGCGAAGGTCCCTTGGCAAATAGCGGTTTGATGGTCAGCTCCTTGCAGCAGCAAGCCTCAAGCGATTAGCCGCAGACTAACAGCAGCGCCGCGCTCCAGCCGGCCACTGATCGCCTGCAGCCGCCGGCTTACTCGGCCGAGAGCAGATCCATGGTGTTGCGATCCATCATTTCCAGCGCCATGCCGCCACCGCGGGCCACACAGGTCAGCGGGTCTTCGGCAACGATGACTGGCAAACCGGTTTCCTGCGAGAGCAATTTGTCCAGATCACGCAGCAATGCACCACCACCGGTCAGCACGATGCCGCGCTCGGCGATGTCCGAAGCCAGCTCAGGTGGCGACTGCTCAAGAGCACTCTTCACCGACTGGACGATGGTCGCCAGGGATTCTTGCAGGGCTTCCAGCACTTCGTTGGAGTTCAGGGTAAAGCTGCGTGGCACGCCTTCGGCCAGATTACGGCCACGCACGTCAACTTCACGCAGCTCGCCGCCTGGGAAGGCCGTGCCGATTTCTTGCTTGATGCGCTCGGCAGTCGACTCACCAATCAGGCTGCCGTAATTACGACGCACGTAGGTGATGATCGCCTCGTCGAAACGGTCGCCGCCAACCCGCACGGATTCGCCATAGACCACGCCATTCAGCGAGATCAGGGCGATTTCCGTGGTGCCGCCACCGATATCAACCACCATCGAACCACGCGCTTCATCCACCGGCAGGCCGGCACCGATGGCTGCAGCCATTGGCTCTTCGATCAGAAACACTTCGCGGGCACCGGCGCCAATGGCCGACTCACGAATAGCCCGACGCTCCACTTGGGTGGACTTGCAAGGTACGCAAATCAATACCCGTGGGCTTGGCTGCAGAAAGCTGTTCTCGTGGACTTTGTTGATAAAGTACTGGAGCATTTTTTCGCACACGCTGAAATCGGCGATCACGCCATCTTTCATCGGGCGGATGGCGGCGATGTTGCCAGGCGTGCGGCCGAGCATGCGTTTGGCATCGGTACCAACTGCCACAACGCTCTTCTGGTTATTGCCGCTGGTACGAATAGCCACGACCGAAGGCTCGTTCAGCACGATGCCGCGATCGCGTACATAAATCAGGGTGTTGGCCGTACCCAAGTCGATCGACAGATCGCTGGAAAACATGCCACGCAATTTCTTAAACATGGGTCGGGAGCCTTAAGCAGCGCGCAGGTAAAAATGCGCAGGTAAAAAAGTGCCGCAAACTCTAACAACGACGGGGATTTTGGGCAAGGCGGCAATATGTTAGATTGCCGCTTTTTAGCTGTCTTGCGGCCCTCATCCCGGCTTTTAACCGCCTCGCGCTGCATTTACCGCCTGTAAGTTTTTTTGCCTAATCAGCTGCTCGCCCTCCGCTGCAGCTGTTTTATTGGAGTATCCCCGATGGCGCTTGAACGCTGCGACGTGGAAAAAATCGCTCACCTGGCCCGAATTGGCCTGAATGAAGCCGATATCCCGCGTACCACCGCGACCCTCAATAATATTCTCGGCCTGATCGACGCCATGCAGGCTGTCGACACCACTGGCATCGAACCCCTGGCTCACCCGCTGGAAGCTACCCAGCGCCTGCGCGCCGACCAGGTCACCGAAACCAATCAGCGCGAGGCTTACCAAGCCATAGCCCCGGCCGTTGAAGCGGGCCTGTTTCTGGTTCCCAAGGTGATCGAATAATGGATATGCACCAACTTAGCCTGGCCGACATCAGCCGCGCCCTGGCCGCCAAAGAATTCTCTGCCAGCGAGCTGAGCAGCCACCTGCTGGCCCGCATCAAGGCGCTCGACCCGCAACTAAACAGCTTTATCAGCGTCACCGAAGAGCTGGCCCTGAGCCAAGCCAAGGCCGCCGACGCGCGACGCGCCAATGGCGAAACCGGCGCGCTGCTAGGCGCGCCGATCGCCCACAAAGACCTGTTTTGCACTGAAGGCGTGCGCACCAGTTGCGGCTCAAAGATGCTCGACAACTTTATCGCGCCCTACAACGCCACAGTGGTCGAGAAACTCGCAGGCGCTGGCTGCGTGACCCTCGGCAAACTGAACATGGACGAGTTCGCCATGGGCTCCTCCAATGAGTCGAGCTACTACGGCGCGGTCAACAACCCCTGGGATCTGACCCGCGTACCCGGCGGCTCCTCCGGTGGTTCGGCCGCCGCCGTGGCCGCCCGCCTGTTGCCGGCCGCCACTGGTACCGACACCGGCGGTTCGATTCGCCAGCCCGCCGCGCTGACCAACCTCACCGGGATCAAACCGACTTACGGCCGCGTCTCGCGCTGGGGCATGATCGCCTACGCCTCCAGCCTCGACCAAGCCGGCCCCTTGGCGCGCAACGCCGAAGACTGCGCCTTGCTGCTGCAGGCCATGGCCGGCTTCGACCCGAAAGACTCCACCAGCGTCGAGCAGCCACTGGATGACTACCTGGCCGCCCTCAATCTGCCGCTCAAAGGCCTGCGCATCGGCTTGCCGAAGGAATACTTCGCCGCCGGCCTAGACGGACGCATCGCTGCCGCCACCTTGGCGGTGGTCGAGGAGCTGAAAAAGCTCGGCGCCACAGTCAAAGACATCAGCCTGCCCAACACCCAGCACGCGATTGCCGCCTACTACGTGATCGCCCCGGCCGAGGCCAGCTCCAACCTGTCGCGCTTCGACGGCGTGCGGTTTGGCTATCGCTGCGAGAACCCGCAAAACCTCGAAGACCTCTACAAGCGCTCGCGCGCCGAAGGTTTTGGCGACGAAGTGAAACGCCGGATTTTGGTCGGCGCCTACGCGCTGTCGGCCGGTTACTACGACGCCTACTACCTGCAAGCGCAGAAGATTCGCCGGCTGATCAAAAACGACTTCGTCGCGGCCTTCCAGGAAGTCGACGTGATCCTCAGCCCGACCACGCCAAACCTGGCCTGGAAACTCGGCGAGAAAAACAACGACCCGGTCGCCCAGTACCTCGAAGATATCTACACCATCACCGCCAACCTCGCCGGCATCCCCGGCCTGTCGATGCCCGCCGGCTTCGTCGATGGCTTGCCAGTGGGCGTGCAGCTGCTGGCGCCGTACTTCCAGGAAGGCCGCCTGCTGAATGTCGCCCATCAATACCAGCAGGTCACTGCCTGGCACACACAAGCCCCGAGCGGCTTCTGAGGAGCACTGACATGCAATGGGAAACAGTTATCGGGCTGGAAATCCACGCCCAGCTCAGCACCAAATCGAAGATCTTCTCCGCCAGTGCCACCACCTTCGGCGCCGAGCCTAACACCCAGGCCAGCCTGGTTGACTTAGGCATGCCCGGCACCTTGCCGGTGCTGAATGCCGAAGCCGTGCGCATGGCCTGCAAGTTCGGCCTAGCAATTGACGCCGAGATTGCCGAACGCAACATCTTTGCCCGCAAGAACTACTTCTACCCGGACCTGCCCAAGGGCTACCAGACCAGCCAGATGGACCACCCGATCGTCGGCAAGGGCTTCCTCGACATCACCCTCGAAGACGGTACGGTCAAGCGCATCGGCATCACCCGCGCACACCTGGAAGAAGACGCCGGCAAGAGCCTGCACGAAGACTTCCACGGCATGACCGGCATCGACCTGAATCGCGCCGGCACCCCGCTGCTGGAAATCGTCTCGGAGCCGGACATCCGCAGCGCCAAGGAAGCGGTCGCCTACGTCAAAGCCATCCACGCCCTGGTGCGTTACCTTGGGATTTGCGACGGCAACATGGCCGAAGGCTCGCTGCGTTGCGACTGCAACGTTTCGGTGCGCCCGGTTGGCCAGGCCGCCTACGGCACCCGCGCCGAAGTCAAAAACGTCAACTCGTTCCGCTTTATCGAAAAAGCCATCAACCACGAAGTGCAGCGGCAGATCGAGTTGATCGAAGACGGCGGCAAGGTGGTGCAGGAAACCCGCCTGTACGACCCGAGCAAAGACGAAACCCGCTCCATGCGCAGCAAAGAGGAAGCCAACGACTACCGTTACTTCCCCTGCCCTGACCTGTTGCCGGTGGTGATCGAGCAGAGCCTGCTGGACGAAATCCGCGCCAGCCTGCCGGAGTTACCGGTACAAAAACGCGAGCGCTTCGAGGCCCAGTTTGGCCTGTCCGCCTACGACGCCGACGTCCTGGCCAGCAGCCGCGAACTGGCCAACTACTTCGAAGCCGTCAATGCCACCTGCGACGACGCCAAACTGGCCGCCAATTGGGTGATGGGCGAGCTGTCCAGCCTGCTCAACAAAGACAATCTGGAGATCGACCAATCGCCAGTGTCCGCCGAGCAACTGGGCGGCATGATCCTGCGCATCAAAGACAACACCATAAGCGGCAAAATCGCCAAAATGGTCTTTGAAGCCATGGCCAATGGCGAAGGCAGCGCCGATCAGGTGATCGAAGCCCGCGGCCTCAAGCAAGTCACCGACAGCGGCGCCATCGAATCGATGCTCGATGAAATGCTCGCCGCCAACGCCGAACAGGTCGAGCAATACCGCGCTGCGGATGAAGCCAAGCGCGGCAAGATGTTCGGCTTCTTCGTCGGCCAGGCGATGAAAGTCTCCAAAGGCAAGGCCAACCCAGGCCAGGTCAACCAGCTGCTGAAAAGCAAGCTGGAGGGCTAAGCTCACCGCGTCATCACGCAACACAACGCCGGGCATGCCCGGCGTTGTTTTATCTGGAGCTAAAACTATGTGGCGCGCCCTGATTATCAGCAGCCTTTTTGGCCTGCTCGCCGGCTGTTCCTGGCTGCCCTTCGGCACCGAGCAGGGCGACTACAACGCCGAGGGCGAAGCGTCTTATTACGGCGCCAAGCACCAGGGCAAACGCACCGCCAGCGGCGAGCGCTTCGACCAAAACCAACTGACCGCCGCCCACCGCACACTGCCCTTCGGCACCCGGGTGCGGGTGACCAACCTCAACAACGACAAAAGTGTGCTGGTACGCATCAACGACCGCGGCCCCTACGCCCGCCGCCGCATCATCGACCTCTCCCGCAAAGCCGCCCAACAACTCGACATGCTGCGTTCAGGCGTAGCGCCGGTACGGGTGGAAAGTGTCGATTGAGGGCTACCCTGCCGCTGATTGATTCAGCGCGAGTTCCAGCAACACATTCATTCAGATGTACCAATCTGGCACCGGCATTGAACGAACTTCAATCAGCTCAATCTGGTAACCGTCTGGATCTTCGATAAAGGCAATGACCTCTGGCGCACCTGCGTTGACGGCACTGAATGCCATCGGCCCAGGCTCGCGCAACACCTTAACCCCGCTGGCTTCGAGCGCTGCACAGGTCAATCTCAACTCGGCTACAGCGAGCGCAATATGGCCAAAGGCAGAACCCAATTCATAGCTATCACTATCCCAGTTGTGGGTGAGTTCAAGCACCGCTCCGGCATGTTCGGCGCCATAGCCAACGAACGCCAAGGTGAAGCGTCCGCTGGGATATTCCTCCCGACGCAGTAAGCGCATGCCGAGCGCGCCGGTGTAAAACGCCAGCGAGCGCTCAAGATC
>JAURXE010000528.1 GCA_030654635.1 Pseudomonas sp. | reverse complement strand
CCGTCGTCCTGTCGGGCAGCGTCCGCATCGCCGAGTTCGTCCTCCTGGCCCTGTTGGGCGGGGCTGTTCAGCTGGTCCTTCACGGGCCCCTGCGCCTGGCCCTGGGCGTGGCCAACAGCGGCACCCTGGCCGCCAGCGCGGCGATTCTTGAGGTCAACGAAATCCTCCCGGCGCAGTACCCGGCCAACTGGCAAAACAGCGGCGGGCCTGATGCAGCTACTGCACTGATGAGTGGCCAGCTGGACGCCGGCTTCTTCGTCGCCCCGGCGGAAAACCCCTTGATCCAACAACTGGCGGCGCACCCACAATTAAAACTGGCCAGTTTTCACCGCGCCGCCGCCTATCAGGCGCGGCTGCGCTACTTGCGCAAGGTGACCATAGGTGAAGGCCTGCTGAACCTGGCGCAAAACCGCCCCGACCATGAATTGGTGATACTCGCACCAGTCGCCACCCTGGTGGTCAACTCACGTTTTAACCCGGCGCTGACCCCGCTGATTTTGCAGGCCGCCCGCGACGTGATGCAGGCCGGCACCCTACTCGACCCGCCTGGCGTGTTTCCCAGCGCCAACCCGCTGACCTTCGAGCTGGCCAGCGACGCCGAGCATTACTACAGCAGCGGCCTGCCCTTGCTGCAGCGGCATTTGCCGTTTCGCATCGCCTCCCTGGCGGATCGCTACATAATCCTGCTGATCCCGCTGCTGGTGATCCTCTTTCCGCTGCTCAAGGCGATTGGCCCGCTGTACCGCTGGCGCATTCGTACCCGTATCTACCGCTGGTACAAGCACCTGCGCGAGATCGACCGGCAGCTGGACGCCGGCACCCTGCCGGAAGTGCTCGACGCCGAAATCGCCCGTTTGGAGCAGTTGCAGGAGCAACTGGCCAAGGTCGAGGTGCCGCTGTCCTATTCCAATGAGCTGTACGAACTGCATGTGCACCTGCGCTATGTGATCGAACGGCTGCAGGCTTTGCAGCAGCGGCGCAGCAAGCTCGGGTAACTTGAGTAACTCGGGTAAACTGCCCCGCTATGCCCCGGATTAGGCCTTCGACTAATCCGGGCTACACCCAAGCACAGTGTTAAAGAGAAACCGCCCATGCCGATTCGCCATTGCATCGTCCACCTGATCGAGAAAAAACCCGATGGCACCCCGGCGGTGCTGCATGCGCGGAGCACTGAGCTGGCCGAGTCGCAGGCCATAGAAAATATGCTGGCCGACCTCAACGACAACTACAACGCCAAGCAGGGCAAGGCCTGGGGCCTGTTTCACCCGGAATCCAGCGTCTACCCGTTCAGCGGCTGGCTGAAGACCTATCTGGAAGGTGGCCAGGATTTCACCCAGTTCAGCCGCCAGGCAGTTGAGCAACTGCAAAAGCTGATGGAAGAATCCAACCTGTCCACCGGCGGCCATGTGCTGTTCGCCCACTACCAGCAAGGCATGACCGACTACCTGTCGATCGCCCTGCTACACCACAGCGAAGGCGTGGTGGTCACCGATGCCCTGGACGTGACGGCGGCCAAGCACCTGGACCTGAGTCAGTTGCACCTGGCGGCGCGGATCAATATCTCCGAGTGGCAGAACAACGCCAACTCCAAGCAATACATCTCCTTTATCAAGGGCAAGAACGGCAAGAAGGTCTCGGAGTATTTCCGCGACTTTATCGGCTGCCAGGAAGGCGTCGATGGCCCCGGCGAAACCCGCACCCTGCTGAAAGCCTTCAGCGACTTCGTCGAAAGCGAAGACCTGCCGGAAGAAACCGCCCGCGAGAAAACCCAGACGCTGGTCAGCTACGCCAGCAGCCAAAGTAAAATCGGCCAGCCGATGGGTTTGCAAGAGCTGTCCGGGTTGATCGACGAGCAACGTCCACAGGCTTTCTACGATCACATCCGCAACAAGGACTACGGCCTGTCACCGGAAATCCCGGCGGACAAACGCACCCTGCAGCAGTTCCAGCGCTTCACCGGCCGTGGCGAAGGCCTGTCGATCAGCTTCGAATCGCACTTGCTGGGTTCGAAAATCGAGTTTGATGAAGCCCGCGACATGCTGATCATCCGCCAGCTGCCGACCCAGCTGCGCGACCAACTCAAGCGCCGTAAAGACTGATGCACGAACGGCTGCCCGACCTGCTGCTGGACAGTTGCCGCTGCGACCCGGCGGCGCCTTTGGCTGGCGACCCGGCACGGACTTTCGGCCTGCACAAAGGCGCCAGCAACCCACGCTTGGCGGCACTCAAAAGCTACCTGGACGAACAGCAGCAATTGCTCTGGGCCAATCGCCAACAGGCCGTATTGCTGTGGCTGCAGGGCCCGGATTGCTCAGGCAAAGACGGGGTCATCCGCAAGCTGTTTTGCGGGCTCAATCCGCAAGGGGTGCAGGTCAGCAACTTTCAGTTACCCAGCGCCGCGGAACGCGCCGAACACTTCCTGGAGCGTTACCGCCGGCGCCTGCCAGCACCCGGCAGCATCGGTATTTTCAATCGCACACCCTATGAGGGGGTAGTCGCGGACCGCCAAGATGGTTTTATCCAGGCCCACGAAACCGCCCCGAGGCTGGAGCAGATCATCGAGTTTGAAGACCTGCTGCAAGCTGAGGGCATCCACCTACTCAAGGTGTACCTGCAAATTTCCCCGGCCGAGCAATTCAAGCGCCTGCGTAAACGCCTGCTAACTCCGCGCAAGCACTGGAAACTCAGCCCCGCCGACCTGCAAGGTCACCGTGACTTCCATCAACACCAAGCCGAATGGGCCAACACCCTCGGCGCCAGCCAGCGCCCCGAAACGCCTTGGTACGTGCTGCCGGCCGATCACAAATGGCTGCGCAACCTGCTACTGGCCAGCCTGCTGGCGCGCCAGTTCGAGGCCCTGCAACTACAATGGCCGGCGCCGCCGCTGCCCTTTAGCTTGGCGCAACTGCAACAAGCAACGCCGAGCCACAGCTAAATCTAAACGCCACCCACAACGACAGCACACACCGCCAAGCCATGGCCAACAACCGATTGGCCGCAACTTGTCGACAGGCGCAGTGGTGCGCTACCGTCGCGATCATGCCGCCCCCTCATTCAGATAAGGAAGTCCCCATGTCGATTTCAAGCATCGTCACCCTCGCCATCATCGCGGCGCTGGTGTTCTACATCATCAGTATTTACAACCAGTTGGTGACCCTGCGAAATCGCTTTCAAAATGCTTTTGCGCAGATTGAAGTGCAGCTCAAACGTCGCTACGACCTAATCCCAAACTTGGTCGAAACCGCCAAGGCCTATCTGACCCATGAGCGCGACACCCTGGAGGCAGTAATTGCCGCCCGCAATGGCGCGGTCAGCGGCCTACAAGCAGCCGCCGCGCAACCTGGCGATGCCCAGAGCATGGCGAAGCTGGCCGGCGCCGAGGGTCTGCTGAACAACGCCATGGGCCGTTTGAATGTGACCATGGAAGCCTACCCCGACCTCAAGGCCTCGGCCAACATGCAACAACTCACCGAAGAGTTGAGCAGCACCGAGAACAAGGTGGCGTTTGCTCGCCAGGCCTTCAATGACGCGGTGATGGAATACAACACCAGCAAGCAGAGCTTCCCGGCGGTGTTCCTCGCCGCCAGTTTTGGCCATGCTAAGGATGCCAGCCCACTGGAATTTGCCGACAGCGCGGCGATTCAAGCCGCGCCGAAAGTGTCTTTCTAAGGCTGATCAGCGCGAGTTTAGCGATGAATTTCTTCGAGCATCAGGCCCGCGCCAAGCGCAACAGCGGCCGTTTGATTTTACTGCTGGCATTGGCGGTGATCTGCCTGATTGCGCTGACCAGCGTCATCCTGATGGTTCTCATCACCCGGTTTGGCCAAGCCCCGCTCCAGCTTCTCAGCCATGAAGCTCCCGGTTATGCCGCTGACGGCAGCCTGGTTACCGACTGGTCGCTGATCGGTGCCGTCACCATTGCCGTCATCAGCGTGGTGTTGCTCGGCAGCCTGTACAAAACCATGCAATTGAGCAAAGGCGGCAAGGCCGTGGCCGAGCGTTTAGGCGGCCGGTTGATCAACCTCGCACCGCAGAGCCCGGAGGAGCGCCGGGTACTGAATGTGGTGGAAGAAATGGCGATTGCCTCGGGCACTCCGGTGCCGCCGGTGTATTTGCTCGACGACCCGAGCATCAACGCCTTCGCCGCCGGCCTGACGCCGCAAGATGCGGTGATTGGCATCACCCGCGGGGCGATTTTCCTGCTCTCGCGCGACGAGCTACAAGGGGTGATTGCCCATGAGTTCAGCCATATTTTTCACGGCGACATGCGCCTGAACACCCGCCTGGTGGCGGTGCTGCATGGCATCCTGCTGCTGGGGCTGATCGGTGGACAGCTACTCGACAGCAGTAACCGCAGCATTCGGCTCACCAGCCGCATCAATGATCGTAATAACACTGGAGTACTCATACTGGCCATTGGCTGCGCGCTATGGCTGCTGGGTTATGCCGGGACTTTTTTTGGTAACCTGATCAAGGCAGCCGTGAGTCGTCAGCGCGAATTTCTCGCCGACGCCGCCGCCGTGCAGTTCACCCGCAACGACCAGAGCATTGCCGGCGCACTGAAAAAAATCGGCGGCTATGCCGGCGGCTCGCAACTGCAGGCCAGCCACGCCGCCGAATTTAGCCATATGTATTTCGGCCCTGGCATCCACATGGCGCTCGGCAGCCTGCTGGCCACTCACCCACCGCTGGATGAGCGCATTCGCCGCGTCGAGCCGCGCTGGGACGGCAGCTTCCCGCTGGTAGTGTTACCGGCCGAGGCCTACGCCAACAATGTCGACGCCGAGGCGCAAGTGAGCGCCAATTGGGACGCCGCAATAAGCGGGCTAAGCGCCGCGCCGAGTTATTCACCACAGGCCGTTGAGCATGCCATCGAACACATTGGCGAGCCGCAAGCCGCGCACCTCAGTGCCGCCCGCAACAGCCTGCAGCGCTTGGCCGAACCGCTAAAAGCCGCCGCCCACCGCAGCCTCGATGCCCAAGCGCTGGTGTACGGTTTGCTGCTTAGCAACGAAGAGCCGCACCAGAGTAAGCAGCTTGAACTGTTGCGAGCGCGACTAAATCCAGACATCGCCCAGGTGCTGCAACAACTGCGAGGCGAGCTAAGCAGGCTGGATGCTGACCTGCGTCTGCCCCTGCTTTAGCTGGCGATACCGGCGCTTAAACA
>JAURXE010000515.1 GCA_030654635.1 Pseudomonas sp. | reverse complement strand
CAACAAAGCGCCGCCAGCACCAGTAACGAGCCGACTGAAGACCTGTCCTTAGAAGATTATTTTCAGCATTTCGTCCTTGAGCATCAGGACCACATGACCGAAACCGAGTTGGCACGCAAACTCGGTATCAGTCGTAAATGCCTGTGGGAACGCCGCCAACGTTTGGGGATTCCGCGGCGCAAAGCCGGCGCAGTCAATAATTCTTAACCGCTCGTCGACCGAAAGCGTGCGACATAGTTCAACACTGGCGTTACCCAATTCACACTCAGTAACAAACGCCGG
Source organism: Pseudomonas sp. (assembly GCA_030654635.1). GTDB lineage: Bacteria > Pseudomonadota > Gammaproteobacteria > Pseudomonadales > Pseudomonadaceae > Aquipseudomonas. The sequence continues at coordinate 916 of JAURXE010000515.1, read as the reverse complement.
GGCCTAGAGTAACAAGGCCCCGGCTTTTTTATGCCTGCAGACCACCACCAAAAAACCTAACATGCTGATTTTAAAGGCTTTATAAAAGCTGGCACGGGTTCTGCTATATCTCTGGTACAAGAACAATAAAAACCAGCAAAAACCATAATAAAAACAAGACGTATCGACTGCAGCACAACAAAAACAACAATGCGCAGGCGCAGCAAACTGATTCTTTTGGAACAACGGGTTGACGAAATAAGTACTTGCGGGGTTCGCCCCACAACCAGGCCGAGAACAATAAAACTGCCCAAGGCAGCGCCTGAACTGGTTGAACGTTAGATGCTCAGTGGCATCGGCGAGCATGGCAAGGTCAGCATCCAAAGTAATCCGTTTCTTTTCACTCCTGGCTTAGGAGTATTTCCAGCGCGAAGAGCGCGGAAAACCGGGCAACCAACAAAAACAACAAGCCCGTAATAATAATAACAACACAGCACGCATCTACTTGTGGGGGAGCTTCGGCTCCCCCTGTAGCTTTGCCCGCCAAACACGCTTGCTACACCATCTCCCCCAGCCAATGCTAGAATCGGTGCCTATCCTGGGGCCATTGCTGATTTTGGCCGCTATCCTGTCAAAATCGCCCCGTCAAACAGTGACGCCCATGCTGAAGAAGTTCTTGCAAAAACTCCGCTCGCCCTTGCGCCGAAAGCCCCTTAAGCGCAGCAGCCCAATCGTGCTGAATAATAACCAGCATCCCTTGCGGCGTGCCGACCTGAGCCGCTACGCGGTCAGTGTGGTCGACCGCCTGCAACAAGCCGGCGACCAGGCTTATCTGGTCGGTGGTTGCGTGCGCGACCTGCTGCTCAATATAAACCCCAAAGATTTTGACGTTGCCACCAGCGCCACCCCAGAACAGGTGCGCGCCGAGTTTCGTAAC
>JAURXE010000514.1 GCA_030654635.1 Pseudomonas sp. | reverse complement strand
CGCGGGCGGTCCATTGGTCGTCACCATAGGCGCGCTCGTGGCCGTGATTGGCTTCGGCCATGGCGGCCCAGGCTTCTGGGCAGATACCGGAATAGTTGTCACTGGCGAATTGTTGGCTCTGGTCGGTCATGCCGCGCTCCTGCTTATTGTGGGGGCCTGGTGCATTGACTGCTGCCAACCAGGCGCGGACACCTACTCTACGACAGGATGGTCGCGCTGCGCGCTGAACTGTACGAAAAACACTCAGGCGGCTGACGGCCCCGCAGGCCCTGGGCTGTGGCCTGGGCCGCACAGCTTATCCACAGCTCGCTGCACAGCTTCTGTGTTTAAGTGGTTGGCTATCTTATTGAAATTGCTCGAAAAATGATCGAAGCCCGGGAAGCGCCGGGGCTGCTGGGCTGTGGCCTGTGCTGTACAGCTTATCCACAGAAGCATCCACGGGCTTTGGGGGTAAAGCCTGCGTCGCGCGCATTTTCTGTAGGCGGGGCTTGGGCCATGTCGCAAACGCACTTCCCCGTGGCGCGCATAGGCATCTGACCCCGCGGCGCCAGTCTTACCATCGTTTGCAAAGGGCAAGCCCCTGACCTACACGCATGGCGCCATGGCGCCGCTGGGAGATTCGCGATGTTCAGCAAGCAAGACCAAATCCAGGGTTACGACGACGCGTTACTGGCGGCGATGAATGCCGAGGAAGCCCGGCAAGAGCACCATATCGAGCTGATCGCCTCGGAGAACTATTGCAGCAAACGGGTGATGCAGGCCCAGGGCAGTGGCCTGACCAACAAGTACGCCGAAGGTTATCCGGGCAAGCGTTACTACGGCGGTTGCGAGCATGTGGATGTGGTCGAGCAGCTGGCTATCGACCGTGCCAAGCAACTGTTTGGTGCCGATTACGCCAACGTTCAGCCGCACTCCGGCAGTCAAGCCAACGCGGCGGTCTACCTGGCCCTGTTACAAGCTGGCGACACGGTGCTGGGCATGAGCCTGGCCCACGGCGGCCATTTGACCCACGGCGCCAAGGTGAGTTTTTCCGGCAAGCTGTACAACGCAGTGCAGTACGGCATCGACAGCAAGACCGGGTTGATCGACTACGACGAGGTCGAGCGCCTGGCGGTTGAATGCCAGCCGAAAATGATCATTGCCGGTTTCTCTGCCTACTCCAAGACTCTGGATTTCCCGCGTTTTCGCGCCATCGCCGATAAGGTTGGTGCCTATCTGTTTGTCGACATGGCCCACGTCGCCGGCCTGGTGGCGGCAGGCTTGTACCCCAATCCGCTGCCCTATGCCGACGTGGTTACCACCACCACCCACAAGACCCTGCGCGGTCCCCGTGGCGGTTTGATTCTGGCCAAGACGAATGCCGAGATCGAGAAGAAGCTGCAATCGGCGGTGTTCCCCGGTGGTCAGGGTGGCCCGCTGATGCACGTGATCGCCGCCAAGGCGGTGTGCTTCAAGGAAGCGCTGGAACCGGCCTTTAAGGTTTATCAGCAGCAGGTGATCGACAACGCCCAGGCGATGGCCAAGGTGTTTATCGAGCGTGGCTACGATGTGGTCTCCGGCGGCACCGACAACCACCTGTTTCTGGTCAGCCTGATCCGTCAGGGCCTGACCGGCAAAGACGCCGACGCGGCCCTGGGGCGTGCCGGCATCACGGTGAACAAGAACGCCGTGCCGAATGACCCGCAGTCGCCGTTCGTGACTTCCGGCCTGCGTATCGGCACCCCGGCCATCACCACCCGCGGCTTCAAAGTGGCGCAAAGCATCGAACTGGCCGGCTGGATTTGCGACATCCTCGACCACCTCGGCGATGCCGATGTTGAGGCCATAGTGGCTCGTCAGGCGGCGGCACTCTGCGCGGATTTCCCGGTTTACCGCTGATTTGTAGGGTGGAAGGCGCTGTTTCCTTCCACCAGAGATCGGTGGATCGATAAAGCGCGATCCACCCTACGCGCTAACCCAGCCAACGTTCTGCGCACATACAGTTTTCACGTATCAGGAGTCCCACTGATGCAACATTATTCCGGCTTCGGCCTGTTCAAACACGCGCTCAGCCACAACGAAAACTGGCAGCGCATGTGGCGCAATCCCACGCCCAAGCCGGTGTATGACGTGGTGATAGTCGGCGGTGGCGGGCATGGGCTGGCCACTGCTTATTACCTGGCCAAGGTGCACGGCATCACCAATGTGGCGGTGGTCGAGAAGGGCTGGTTGGGCGGCGGTAACACCGCACGCAACACCACCATCGTCCGTTCCAACTACCTGTGGGATGAGTCGGCGCAGATCTATGAGCACGCCATGAAGCTCTGGGAAGGGCTGTCGCAAGACATCAACTACAACGTCATGTACTCGCCGCGCGGGGTGTTCAACCTCGGCCATTCGCTGCAAGACATGCGCGACATCGAGCGCCGGGTCAGCGCCAACCGCCTGAACGGCATCGATGGCGAAGTGCTGAATGCCAAGGAAGTCGAGTCGATGATCCCCTATATGGATTGCTCGAAGAACACCCGTTACCCGGTGATGGGCGCCTCTTTGCAACGGCGTGGTGGGGTGGCCCGGCATGATGCGGTGGCCTGGGGCTATGCCCGCGCCGCCGATGCCCTCGGTGTCGACCTGATCCAGCAGACCGAAGTGACCGGCTTTCGCAAGGAAAACGGCGTGGTGATTGGCGTCGAAACCAATAAGGGCTTTATCGGTGGCAAACGCGTTGGCGTGGTCACCGCCGGTAACTCCGGGCATATGGCAATGCTCGCCGGTTTCCGCCTGCCGCTGGAGTCCCATCCGTTGCAGGCGCTGGTGTCCGAGCCGATCAAGCCGATCATCGACAGCGTGATTATGTCCAACGCCGTGCACGGCTATATCAGCCAGTCGGACAAAGGCGACCTGGTCATCGGTGCCGGCATCGACGGTTACAACGGCTACGGCCAGCGCGGTTCCTACCCGACTATCGAACACACCCTGCAAGCCATCGTTGAGTTGTTCCCGGTGCTCTCGCGGGTGCGGATGAACCGCCAGTGGGGCGGTATCGTCGACACCTCGCCGGACGCCTGCCCGATCATCAGCAAAACGCCGGTGCCGAATCTGTTTTTCAACTGCGGTTGGGGCACCGGTGGCTTCAAGGCCACTCCGGGTTCCGGTCATGTGTTTGCCGCGAGCCTCGCCAGCGGCGAGATGCACGCCCTGGCCAAGCCATTCTCCATGGACCGTTTCTACAGCGGTGCCTTGATCGACGAGCACGGCGCCGCCGGCGTCGCCCACTAACAGAAGGAAAATTCAGCATGCTCAATATCTTCTGTCCCCATTGTGGCGAGTCGCGCTCCGAAGAGGAATTTCACGCCGCCGGCCAGGCGCATATCCCGCGTCCGCTCGACCCAAATGCCTGCACCGATCAGGAGTGGGGCGACTATCTGTTTTTTCGCGATAACCCCCGTGGCCTGCACCACGAACTGTGGATTCACGCCGCCGGTTGCCGCCAGTACTTCAATGCCACCCGCCACACGGTCAGTTACCAGATTCACGAGACCTACAAGATCGGCGAGCGGCCCAGCGTCACCGCCCCAGCCAAGAGCGCTGCCGTTAGCAATGCTGCCAGTGCAAGTTCAGTTGTAGGAGCCAAGGCATGAGCCAGATCAATCGTCTGTCCAGCGGTGGGCGGATCAACCGTAACAAACCACTGAGTTTTACCTTCAACGGCGAGCAGTATCAGGGCTTTGCCGGCGACTCGCTGGCGGCGGCCTTGCTGGCCAATGGCGTGGACATCATCGGTCGCAGCTTCAAGTACTCACGGCCGCGCGGCATTGTCGCGGCCGGCAGCGAAGAGCCGAATGCGGTGCTGCAAATCGGCTCCACGGAAGCTGCGCAGATCCCCAACGTGCGTGCCACCCAGCAGGCGCTGTACTCAGGGTTGGTGGCCACCAGCGTGAATGGCTGGCCCAGCGTGAATAACGATTTGATGGGCATTCTCGGCAAGGTCGGCGGTCAGATGATGGCGCCGGGTTTTTACTACAAGACCTTTATGTATCCGCAGTCGATGTGGATGACCTACGAGAAATACATCCGCAAGGCCGCAGGCTTGGGCCGCGCGCCGAAAGAGCTGGACCCGGACAGCTACGACTACCTTAACCAGCACTGTGACGTGCTGGTGGTCGGTGGCGGCGCGGCCGGTTTGATCGCCGCTCTGGCTGCTGCGCGCAGCGGCGCCCGGGTGATTCTGGCCGATGAACAGGAAGAATTTGGCGGCACCTTGCTGGACAGCCGCGAAACCCTGGATGGCAAACCAGCGGCGCAGTGGGTTGAGAAAGTGGTCACTGAGTTGGCCGGCATGGCCAACGTCACCCTGCTGCCGCGGGCCACGGTGAACGGTTACCACGACCATAATTTTCTGACCATTCATGAGCGGCGTACTGATCACCTGAGTGAGTTGGCGCCGTCGCGTCATCTGGGTGAAGTGCGTCAGCGCATGCACCGCGTGCGCGCCAAGTATGTGGTGCTGGCCGCCGGTGCCCATGAGCGGCCGCTGGTGTACGGCAATAACGATGCGCCGGGCAATATGCTCGCCGGTGCGGTGTCGACCTACGTGCGCCGTTATGGCGTGGCGCCGGGCAAACAGCTGGTGCTGTCGACCACCAACGATTACGCCTACCGGGTCGCCCTGGACTGGCTCGAAGCCGGCCTGCAGGTGGTGGCCATCGCCGATGCGCGAAGCAACCCGCGCGGCACCTGGGTCGAGCAGGCCCGGGCCAAGGGCATCCGCATTTTGACCTCCAGCGCGGTGATCGAAACCCGTGGCAGCAAGCGGGTTAGCGCTGCACGGGTGGCGGCCATCGATTCGCTGGTGCATAAAGTGACCAGCCCCGGCGAATGGCTGGAGTGCGACTTGGTGGCCACTTCCGGCGGCTATAGCCCGGTGGTGCACTTGGCTTCGCACTTGGGCGGCAAGCCGACTTGGAACGCCGATATGCTTGGCTTCGTGCCCGGTGAAGGTTTCCAGCAGCGGGTCTGCACGGGCGCCATGAACGGCGTGCTGAGCCTGGATGCGGTGCTGGCCGATGGTTTGGCGGCGGGGATCAAGGCCGCCGCCGAGGCCGGTTTTACGGCCCCGACGCTGCCACTGCCACAAACTGAAGTGCTGATTCAGGAACCGAGCCTGGCGCTGTTTCAGGTGCCTCACGACAAGCCGACGGCACGTGCGCCCAAGCAGTTTGTCGACCTGCAAAACGACGT
>JAURXE010000513.1 GCA_030654635.1 Pseudomonas sp. | reverse complement strand
CTCAGGGCGGCGTTCATCTGCTTGATGAAGTCGTCCTTGTAGCTGGCAGGATAGGTGGCGCTATAGGCAATGTAGGTCTCTTCACTGGACAGTTCATGGGCCGGGTTTAACCGAAAGCCCTGGAAGCGGGTCAGGTTGCGGCGCCTTTGCAGGTCGAGCAGCAGATTGAACGAGTAGTACGCCGCCAGACGATCACTGGCATAGCAATCGATAGCGCCGGATTGCAGGTGTTGCAGGTTGGTCTGGTTGCCTTGGCTTTCACTGAGGGTGAAGACCTTGGCCTTGGCGGCAGCGGCCATTTGCTCTCCGAGGTAAAAGCCCAGATTGGCGCCGATGGTCAGGCCGGCAAAGTCTTCAGGAAACTTGCGCGGCGACGTGTTCATCACCGCGTCGGTGCAAAACAGCGCCACCGTCTCGCGATAAAGGGGCGTTGAATAGGCGCCGATATAGCCGCGCTCCTGGTTGCGAAACGGCGCGAACAAGGCCAGCGATTTACCTTCTTCGAGATTCTTTAAGCCGCGCTTCCAGGGGGTGGGTTTGAGCACCACGTTATAGTGCGGCGCCAGTTGCTTGGCGGCGAGGTTGATCAGCTCGACGTAGATACCCTTGTATTGGCCGTTTTCAATATAGGCATAGGGCGGAAACGCATCATCGCCCTCAATAATCACAGTCTCACCAGCACTGGCAACAGTGGCCACGCTGACAGTCACCAGTAGCAGCCCAAAAACGTTCATTGAATGCTCCGTGGACAGTGCTCAACTCATAGGTTCAGCGGATCATTCGCCGCCATATTTATTTCATCATAGCCATGCCATTCCTGATGGTGAAAGGCATTGCGCTTAACGGCTATGGCGCGGCATGGCCCGCGCCGCAGTTGCTATGGCGGTGGCCAGCACGCAGCGGGGGTTAGCAGGTGATTAGTGTTGATATTGCGCAGGCGTTGATGGGGACTAGAGGACTGTGCGCCCTGCTCTGCCTGAGTGTTGGCAGCGCATTGGCGGCCGAGCCACATGCGGCGCTCGATGTGGGGCGCTTTGCGTCCGTTCAGGCCACGCCACCCTCCCCTTGGCAGTTGCTGCGTTTCGATGCGCAGGTCGCGCCGACGCAATACCGCCTGCGCGATTGGGACGGCGTGGTCGCACTGGAGGCCCGCGCCAATGCCAGCATGGCGTTGCTGGCGCGGCCCTTGACGGTTGAACTGAGCCGTACGCCTATTTTGTGTTGGCGCTGGCGGATTGATGCGCCGCTGCTTAACGCCGATATGACCACCAAGGCCGGCGATGATTATGCCGCCCGGCTGTACCTGGCCTTTAGTCTGCCCAGCCGCGAATTGAGCCTGCTCACCCGCGCCAAGCTGGCGCTGGCCCGTCGCCTGTATGGTGCGCAGGTGCCGGATGCGGCGCTCAACTATGTCTGGGATAACCGCCAGCCCATTGGCACTGTGCGGCCTAACGCCTATACCGAACGGGCGCAGATGTGGGTGTTGCGCAGTGGTGCGGCGGCGGCCGGTGGCTGGGTCAGCGAGCGCCGCGATGTGCTGGCCGACGCCCAGCAGGCCTTCGGTACCCAGCAAGTACAGGCGAGCTTGCTGGCGGTCGGGGCCGATACCGACAACACCGGCGAGCAGGCACATGCCGGGTTTGCCGAGCTGCATTTTGTCGCGCTCAACCAGCCCTGTCAGTTTAGCCCGCGAGGGCGCTGAGACCGTCGTCTGAGTACGCAGGCCGGCCCCGTGCGCTACGACTGACGGGCGGTTATCCCAGAGGCGCGCCGGACGCGGCTTTTCGGTATACTTCGCGACCTTCGCCGGGCTGCTAGCCTGGTTTGATCTGTACATAACAAGCCACGCCCTCTGCGTGGCTTGTTGGTTTTTGTCGCGCCAGCCGGCGCACCGCATGAGGCAAGACGATGAGTGCATTGGTTGGCGTGATCATGGGTTCCAAGTCGGATTGGAGCACTCTCAGCCATACCGCGCAGATGCTCGAGCAGCTCGGCATCGCGTATGAAGTCAAGGTTGTGTCGGCCCATCGCACCCCAGACTTGCTCTTCCAGTACGCTGAAGAAGCCGAAGCCCGTGGCCTGCAAGTGATCATCGCGGGTGCCGGTGGCGCCGCGCATTTGCCTGGCATGTGCGCGGCGAAGACCCACCTGCCGGTGCTCGGCGTGCCGGTGCAGTCGGCGGTGCTATCGGGGGTCGACTCCTTGCTGTCGATCGTGCAGATGCCGGCCGGAATTCCGGTCGCTACCCTGGCCATCGGCAAAGCTGGCGCGGTCAATGCGGCGCTGTTGGCGGCCAGTATCCTCGGTCTGCAACACCCGCAGTTCCATGTCGCGCTGAAGAAGTTCCGCCAGGAACAGACCGACGCAGTGCTGGAAAACTTCGACCCGCGCGAGGCTTAAAATAGATGAAAATCGGTGTAATAGGTGGCGGCCAACTGGGTCGTATGTTGGCGCTGGCGGGCACGCCGCTGGGCATGAGCTTCGCCTTCCTCGATCCGGCGCCGGATGCCTGTGCCCAAGCCTTGGGTGAGCACATCCGCGCCGATTACGGCGATCTCGATCACCTGCGCCAGTTGGCCGATGAAGTCGATCTGGTGACCTTTGAGTTCGAAAGCGTGCCGGCGGAAACCGTGGCCTTTCTTTCGCAATTCGTGCCGGTTTAC
>JAURXE010000507.1 GCA_030654635.1 Pseudomonas sp. | reverse complement strand
ATTACGCCCTGCGGGCCTGGCGCGGTGGTGAGGTGGCGGTGATCGCCGCGACCTTTCGCCATCTGGTGACTGCCGACTGGCTGTTTATCGCCACCACAGCGCTGCTGCAGCCGCTCAGTGGTGTGGCTTTGGCTTATGTGGCCGGCTGGCCGCTGAATCAGCTGTGGTTGCTGTGGAGCATGGGGCTATTTGTGCTGGCGGGGTTGTGTTGGTTGCCGGTGCTCTGGCTGCAAATCCGCGTGCGCGATATGGCCGTGCAGGCACTGGCCAGCGGCACGCCCATGCCGGCGCTGGCCAGCCGTTATATGGCGATTTGGTTCGCCCTCGGCTGGCCTGCCTTTGCAGCCTTTATTGCGATTTTCTGGCTGATGGTGGCCAAGCCGCTTTAGCGCAGTGAAATGATCGGCCAGCCGCGCCGTTCGGCCTCAGCTTGCAGGCGCGGGTCGGGGTCGACCGCCACCGGCCGGCTGACTTGCTCGAGCAGCGGTAGGTCATTCATCGAGTCGCTGTAAAAGCAGCTGCCTTCCAGGCTCATGCCGGTTTCGGCCAACCAGCGGCTCAGGCGAGTGACCTTGCCTTCTTTGAAACAGGGCACGTCGGTGGTGCGGCCGCTGTAACGTCCGCCGTGCATTTCGCATTCGGTGGCCAGCAAGGTGTCGACGCCCAGGCGCGCGGCAATCGGGCCGGTGACGAAGCGGTTGGTGGCGGTGATGATCAGCAGCTGGTCGCCGGCCTCGCGGTGTTCGGCCAGCAGGGCTTCGCCCTTGGCGAGGATGATCGGTTCGATGCAGTCGCGCATAAATTCGCGGTGCCACTGGGCCAGTTGGGCCATCTCGCTACGGCCGAGAATCTCCAGGCTGAAGTTCAGGTAGTCGTTGATGTCCAGACGACCGGCCAAATAGTCCTGATAAAACTCATCGTTACGCGCCTTGTAGGCCACCCCGTCGAGAATCCCGCGCTCGCATAAATAGTCGCCCCAAGCATGATCGCTGTCGCCAGCCAGAAGAGTGTTGTCGAGGTCGAACAGAGCCAAACGCACGGGCGCACCTTGCTATTAATGTCAAAAGAAGCCGCTCAGAATAACCACTTTTGGGGCCTGTGCCCATTGTTGCGCTCCCGCGTTTGCTGGATTCACGGCCTTTGTGGAACAATGCCCGCATGTCTTAAATTCAGGCGTTTATAAGGTTGAGTGCCGTGATTGATTGCGATGGTTATCGGCCTAATGTCGGCATCATTCTGACCAATGATGTCGGACAAGTGCTCTGGGCTCGGCGAATTAATCAGGACGCCTGGCAGTTCCCGCAAGGCGGGATCAACGATGGCGAGTCGCCCGAACAGGCGCTTTTTCGTGAATTAAATGAAGAAGTTGGGCTCGAAGAGCAGGATGTGAAAATTATCGCCTGCACCCGTGGCTGGTTACGTTATCGTCTACCCCAGCGTTTGGTGCGTACTCACAGCCAGCCGCTGTGCATTGGACAGAAACAAAAGTGGTTCATGCTGCGCCTGCTCTCCAATGAGGAGCGGGTGCGCATGGACTTGACCCCAAAGCCCGAGTTCGACGGTTGGCGTTGGGTGAGTTACTGGTATCCGTTGGACCAAGTAGTGACATTTAAGCGCGAGGTTTATCGTCGCGCCCTTAAGGAACTAGCGCCACGTTTGTTGGCGCGCGACTGACCACGGAGAACAGGCTTGAGCATGCTCGGTACGCTGCGCCGGATCGTCCAGGAAGTTAATGCCGCTGCGGATCTCAAAGCGGCGCTGACGATCATTGTCCAGCGTGTCAAAGAGGCCATGGGCAGCCACGTCTGCTCAGTGTACTTGCTCGATCCAGAAACCAATCGTTTCGTGCTGATGGCCACTGATGGCTTGAACAAACGCTCGATTGGCAAGGTCAGCATGGCCGCCAACGAGGGTCTGGTTGGTCTGGTCGGCACCCGTGAAGAACCGTTGAATCTGCAAAACGCATCGGACCATCCGCGCTACCGCTACTTTGCCGAAACCGGCGAGGAGCGTTATGCCTCCTTCCTCGGCGCACCGATCATTCACCACCGGCGGGTGATGGGCGTGCTGGTGATCCAGCAGAAAGAAAATCGCCAATTTGATGAGGGCGAGGAGGCGTTCCTCGTCACCATGAGCGCACAACTGGCCGGGGTTATCGCCCACGCTGAAGCCACCGGTTCGATTCGCGGCCTGGGCAAGCAAGGCAAGGGCGTGCAGGAAGCGCGCTTTGTCGGCGTGCCAGGCTCTTCCGGGGTAGCAGTGGGTACCGCCTTGGTGCGTCTGCCACCGGCCGACCTGGAAGTGGTGCCGGACAAGCAAGTGGCGGACATCACCGCCGAGCTGGCGCTGTTTCATACCGCCTTGACCGCCGTGCGCGCCGATATGCGTGCGCTCTCGACCAAGCTGGCCAGCCAGTTGCGGCCCGAAGAGCTGGCGCTGTTTGACGTCTACCTGATGATGCTCGAAGACGCCGCTTTGGCCGGCGAAATTGAGCGGGTGATTGCCACCGGCCAGTGGGCGCAGGGCGCACTGCGCAAAGTAGTTGGCGAGCACGTTAAACGCTTTGAGTTGATGGACGACGCCTATTTGCGCGAACGGGCCTCGGACGTCAAGGACCTCGGTCGGCGGCTGCTCGCCTACCTGCAAGAGGCCCGCGAAGAAACCAGAATTTACCCGGATAACACCATTCTGGTCAGCGAAGAGCTGACCCCGGCGATGCTTGGCGAAGTGCCGGAAGGCAAGCTGGTCGGACTGGTCTCGGTGCTCGGTTCGGGTAACTCCCACGTGGCGATTTTTGCCCGGGCCATGGGTATCCCCACGGTCATGGGTGTGGTCGATCTGCCGTACTCGAAGATCGACGGCATTCAGCTGGTGGTCGACGGCTACCACGGCGAGGTGTTCACCAACCCTTCGGCCGACCTGTGCATGCAATACCGCGCGGTGGTCGAGGAGGAACGCCAGCTGGTCAAAGGCCTGGAGGCCTTGCGCGGCTTGCCTTGCGAAACCCTCGATGGCCATCGCATGCCGCTGTGGGTGAACACCGGTTTGCTCGCCGATGTGGTGCGTGCCCAGGAGCGCGGCGCCGAGGGCGTCGGCCTGTACCGCACCGAAGTGCCGTTTATGATGAACGAGCGCTTCCCCAGCGAAAAAGAACAGCTGAAAATTTATCGCGAACAACTGGCCGCCTTTCATCCGCTGCCGGTGACCATGCGCACTCTGGACATCGGCGGCGACAAAGCCTTGTCGTATTTCCCGATCAAGGAAGAAAACCCCTTCCTCGGCTGGCGCGGTATTCGAGTAACCCTTGATCACCCGGAGATTTTCCTGGTGCAGACCCGCGCCATGCTCAAGGCCAGCGAAGGGTTGGATAACCTGCGGATTTTACTGCCGATGATTTCCGGTACCCACGAGCTGGAAGAGGCGCTGCACCTGATCCACCGCGCCTGGGGCGAGGTGCGCGATGAAGGCGTGGACATTCCCCTGCCGCCAATCGGGGTGATGATCGAAGTGCCGGCGGCGGTCTATCAGGTTCGCGAGCTGGCGCGCCAGGTGGACTTTCTCTCGGTCGGCTCCAATGACCTGACCCAATACCTGCTGGCCGTGGATCGCAACAACCCGCGGGTGGCCGATCTCTATGATTTCCTCCATCCGGCGGTGCTGCAGGCGTTGCGGCTGGTGGTCGATGGGGCCCATGCCGAAGGCAAGCCGGTGAGCATCTGCGGCGAGATGGCTGGCGATCCGTCGGCGGCGGTACTGCTGATGGCCATGGGTTTCGACAGCCTGT
>JAURXE010000486.1 GCA_030654635.1 Pseudomonas sp. | reverse complement strand
ATAGCTTGCAGGGTCAATAAGGCCAACTCGTGAGCATTGCGGGTCAGAATCCCTAGCCGGTAACCACGCGCCTGCAGCTCACGCACCAGTTCCAAGGCACCGGGCGCTGCCTGCGCGGCCTCAGCCAGCTCCCGCTCATGGCTCAGTAACCAGGCATGTTTGGCCGCCGCCTCGGCGCTCGGCAAGGCGGCCAGGTGCTGCAGAATGTCGTCGGCTAGCGGAATCTCCAGGGCCCGCTTGATCGCCTCGAAATCATGCACGGCCACGGTCAGGGTGCCGTCCATGTCGAACACCCAATGCCGGCTCTGTTGCCACATCAGTTCCCCTCCGCGCACAGACGCCGCCGTAACCCCCATGTTACTTCCAGTCCTCACGCTGGCGGGTCAGGCCCTCTTGCGCCACCGACGCCACTAACTGGCCAGCGCGGTTGAAGATGCTGCCACGGGAGAAACCGCGGGCATTGCCCGACCAGGGGCTGTCCATGGCGTACAGCAGCCAGTCGTCCATGCGCAGGTTGGCGTGGAACCACAGCGAATGGTCGAGGCTGGCGACCTGCATAAACTTCTGGAACACCGACACGCCGTGGGGCTGCATCGAGGTGGTTAGCAGGTTGAAATCCGAGGCGTAGGCCAGCAGGTATTTGTGCAGCTGCGGGTCATCCGGCAACTCACCATCGGCGCGAAACCAGACGTACTTGACCGGCTCGCACGCCTTGGGCGCAAAGGGATTGATCAGGGTCACCGGACGGATTTCGATCGGCTTGTCGCTGATCGCCCGCTCGCGCATACGCTCGGGGATCATCGGCGCAATCAACCGCGCCAGCTCGGTTTCCGACTTGAAGTTTTCCGGCCCCGGCACATCGGGCATCGGCAACTGATGATTGAAGCCTTCCTCGTCGTACTGGAACGACGCCGCACAGGTGAAGATCGGCTTGCCCTTCTGGATCGCCGTCACCCGCCGGGTGCTGAAGCTGCCACCGTCACGGATCCGGTCGACCTGATAGACCACCGGCACACTGACGTCGCCGGGGCGCAAAAAATAGCCGTGCATGGAATGCACATGACGGCTTTCCTCCACGGTGCGGCTGGCCGCCGACACGCACTGACCGAGCACCTGACCGCCGAACAACTGACGAAAGCCAAGGTCCTGACTGTTGCCGCGATAGAGGTCTTCCTCGATTGCCTCAAGGCTCAGCAGCGCGACCAAATTATTCAGCACCTGACTCATCTAACGTCTCCTCTTTGCACGGCGCGCCACCACCCAGGCAGTGGCGCACATTAAATTTGCGGGTAAGCGGGCCGCGAACTCACACGTTCATCCACCAGCGCCCGACCAATAGTGAAATGGTAAAGGCTTTGCCAGCGGCTGTCGGCCATCTCGAGCAGTTCATGCACCTGCGGGTCGAAATAACAGCCAATTCCGGTGCCGGCCAGGCCTGCGGCCTCGGCCTCCAGGTAGAGCAACTGGCCGAGCTGGCCGCATTCCCAGAACAGCCGCGGATACTGCCATGGCCCTTGCGCCAATGCCGCATCGAAACGCGCCAGCATGGCCAGGGCCAGGCAACCATCGCGGGCGATGTCCTGACCACAGGAGAGAAACCCGGCCAGGCCGCGGGCATCGCCGTCCAGCAGGCGATACAGGGGCAACTCGGCATTGACCCGTTGCCAGACAAAGTCCGCTCGCCAGCCAGAAACCGGCCCGCTGCCGGTGCGGTCCAGCCAATACAGGCCGGCTGGCAGACCCTCGACACGATGGACAAACAGCAACAAGTCGACCTGGGGCGGCGCGCCCAACAGCGCCAAAGGCACCGGTGAGTTGGCCGGTAACAGGCGTTGCAGCCAGGCCAAAAGCAACTCGGCGTGAATCCCGCAGCGACCGTCGAAGGCCTGGGCGCTGCGTCTTTGATGCAACAACGGGCGCAGCAATAATTCAGGATTATCCGTCGCCTGCCGCCCCGTTGCAGCCAGCCAAGGTTGGGCCGCCAATGCCGGCGCACGACAAAGTTGCTGCACCCGCTCCAATTCTGGCCAGTGGCGTTGCCGGGTGACAGTTGATTGGGTTGGCCGGCCAACTCCAGCGCCGCCAGTCCCT
>JAURXE010000474.1 GCA_030654635.1 Pseudomonas sp. | reverse complement strand
CAGCGCCGAGAGGCCGTCGGCGATGATTATGGCCAGATCGACGCCGCCCGGATGGGCGGTGGCATAGTCGCGCAATTGCTGGGCCGAGTCGCCGTGCAAGCGGCGGCCTAAATCCGGGCGCTGCAGGTAGCAGTTACGATCAGCCGCGGCGCTGTGCAGCAGCAGGCTGGCGCGGCCTTGTGCGGTTAACTGGGCGCGCAGGCCGGCGTGATCGAAGGGCAAATGCACCGCATCGCGGGCTTGGGCGTGGGCGTATTGGAAATCCAGCTGGGCGCTGGTCGGCAGGCTGATGCCGGTGCGGCCCAGGGCAATGCGCGCCGAGGTCAGGCTGCGCAGCGCCAGCAAGGGGTCGGTGAGTGATTGGTCATCGGGCATGGCAATGTCTCAGCCTGTTCAATTGAGTTGCGCCAAGGCCTGGCGAAAGGCCGGCGGCAGGTTATTACCGAAGCGCACCTGGCCATCGGCTTGGCTGAAGATGCCCATGCGTTGCAGCCAGGCCTCGAACTCGGGCGCCGGTTTCAGCCCCAGCGTTTGCCGGGCGTAAAGGGCGTCGTGGAAGGAGGTGGTCTGGTAGTTGAGCATGATGTCGTCGGAGCCGGGGATACCCATGATGAAGTTGATCCCGGCCACGCCGAGCAGGGTGAGCAACACATCCATGTCGTCCTGGTCGGCTTCGGCGTGGTTGGTGTAGCAGATGTCGCAGCCCATCGGCAGGCCCAGCAGCTTGCCGCAGAAGTGATCTTCTAAGCCGGCGCGGATGATCTGTTTGCCGTTGTACAGATACTCCGGGCCGATAAAGCCGACCACGGTATTCACCAGAAACGGCTTGAAATGCCGAGCCACCGCATAGGCGCGGGTCTCGCAGGTTTGCTGGTCGAGACCATGGTGGGCATTGGCCGACAGCGCGCTGCCCTGACCGGTCTCGAAGTACATCAGGTTGTTGCCGACCGTGCCGCGCTTCTGGCTGAGACCCGCGTCGTAGCCTTCCTGCAGCAGGTTCAGGTTGATACCGAAACTGGCGTTGGCCGCCTGGGTGCCGGCAATCGACTGAAACACCAGATCCAGCGGCACACCACGGTTGATCGCCTCAATCGAGGTGGTCACGTGGGTCAGCACGCAGGCTTGGGTCGGGATCTCGTAGCGCTGGATCACCGCATCAAGCATCTGCAGCAGTGTGCAGATGGAGCCGATATTGTCGGTGGCCGGGTTGATGCCGATCATCGCATCGCCGTTGCCGTACAGCAGGCCGTCGAGAATGCTGGCGGCAATGCCGGCCGGTTCGTCGGTCGGGTGATTGGGTTGCAGGCGGGTGGACATCCGCCCGCGCAGGCCGACGGTGTTGCGAAAACGGCTGACCACGCGAATCTTCTGCGCCACCAGCACCAAATCCTGCACGCGCATCAGCTTGGACACGGCAGCGGCCATCTCTGGCGTCAGGCCGGGGGCCAGGGCGCGCAAGCTGGCTTCATCGGCCATATCGCTAAGCAGCCAATCGCGCAGGCCGCCGACGGTCAGGTGACTGACTACGGCAAAGGCTGCCGCGTCGTGGCTGTCGATAATCAGCCGGGTGACTTCATCCTCTTCGTAGGGGATCAGCGCCTCGTCGAGAAAGTGCTTGAGCGGGACATTGGCCAGCGCCATCTGCGCGGCCACTCGCTCGCCGGCGTTACTGGCGGCCACCCCAGCGAGAAAATCGCCGGAGCGGGCCGGGCTGGCTTTGGCCATGAGGTCTTTGAGGCTGTC
>JAURXE010000473.1 GCA_030654635.1 Pseudomonas sp. | reverse complement strand
AGCACCCAAGCGCCCTGCTCCAGGCATTCCTGGCCTTGCTTGGCCAATTGCTTGAGGGCGGCTTTGGGGTTGCTGCGGTCGATGGCGATGGGTTTCAGCATGGCCATCGCCCAGCCAAAAAACGGGATATACAGCAGCTCGCGTTTGAGCACCTGGCTCAGCGGCTCGAAGTAGCAGGACAGGAAGAAGGTTTCCCAGGTGCTCTGGTGCTTGGCGAGTATTACGCAGGGTTGGCTCGGTACGTTCTCGGCGCCGACTACCCGATAGTCGATGCCCAGCATCAGGCGGGTCAGCCAGACGGCAAACCGACACCAGTTAACATTGATAAAACGATAGCGCTGACGGAACGGCAAAAATGGCGCGATAAACATGCTCAGGGTGCACCAGAGCAAGGCGCTCAGGGCCAGTAGCAGGTAGAAAAGAAAGGTTTTGCCAGCCTGCACTATCGACATAAAAACTCTGACCCTAATGAAGGAGTTGCGCAGCCACGGCTGCCAGATCCTCAAAAATTAAAGTACCTGCGGGCAAGTCTTTGCCCAGGGTGCGTTCGCCCTTACCGGTTTTTACCAATACGGGCTGACAGTCGACGGTCACCGCCGCTTGCAGGTCACCCAGGCTGTCACCAACAAACCATATACCTGCAAGGCCCACGCCGTAATGCGTGGCAATGCTTTTCAGCATACCGGGTTTGGGCTTGCGACAGTCACAGCCCTCATCCGGGCCATGTGGGCAATAGAGGATCAGGCCGACTTCACCGCCCTGCTCGGCCACCAGCTTACGCAACTGCTGGTGCATGGCGTCGAGCGCGGCCAGGTCGTAATAACCACGGGCCAGGCCCGACTGGTTGGTGGCCACCGCCACCGTCCAGCCGGCTTTGCTCAAGTCCGCGATGGCGGTGATGGCGCCGGGCACCGGCAGCCATTCGTCCACCGACTTGATGTAGTCGTCGGAGTCCTGGTTGATCACGCCGTCGCGGTCGAGAATTAGTAGTTTCATCGCAAGCCTCAAACGAAAAGGCTATGTACCCATTAATAGTGAAGACCGATTTTGTAGGGTGGGCTTCAGCCCACCGCCTCTGAACGTCCCAATCTTGGTGGGCTCAAGCCCACCCTACGCAAAGGCTATCGGCGGCAACACTTAACGATCACAGAACCAACGAAAAACCCCAAGACCACCGAGCTTAACGCTGGCAGCTTGGGGCTTGGTATTGCCGGACTCAACCCAGCAGCGAGATATCCGCCACGCCCAAGAACAGCCCGCGCAATTGCGCCAGCAGCGCATAGCGATTGGCGCGCACTTCGGCATCCTCGGCATTCACCAGCACCGCTTCGAAGAAGGCATCCACAGGTTCGCGCAGGCTGGCCAGTTGCTCCAGCGCCTCACGATACTGACGACCCTCGGCAAGTGGCGCCACGGCCTGGGCGGCGATAAACACCGCTTGTGCCAGGGCTTGTTCAGCCGGCTCCAGCAGCAGGGCGTTAGCCACCACCAGTGGGATTTCGCCGTCAAACTTGCCCAGCAGGTTGGACACGCGCTTGTTGGCGGCGGCCAATGCGGCGGCTTCGCTGCGGGCACGGAAGGCCTGCACCGCTTGCACGCGCTGGTCGAAGTCCAGCGGGCCGCTCGGCGACAGGGCGCGCACGGCTTGGTAGACGCTGACTTCCACACCTTCGTCTTCATAACGGGCACGCAGGCGGTCGAAGATAAAGTCCTGCACCAAGGCGGCCAGACCTTCGGCTTTGACCTGCTCGGCGAACTGCTCGATGGCGAAGGCAATGGCTTCGGCCAAGTCCAGATCTAGCTGCTTCTCGATCAAAATCCTCAGCACGCCCAAGGCTGCGCGGCGCAAGGCGTAGGGGTCTTTGCTGCCGGTTGGCAACATGCCGATGCCGAAGATGCCGACCAGGGTGTCGAGCTTGTCAGCCACTGCCACGGCGGCGCCGGTCAAGGTGCTCGGCAACTCGGCACCAGCGCCGCGCGGCATGTATTGCTCATTCAGCGCCAGCGCCACGTCGTCGGCTTCGCCGCCCAGTTGGGCGTAGTAGTAGCC
>JAURXE010000471.1 GCA_030654635.1 Pseudomonas sp. | reverse complement strand
AGCACCCAGATCGCCAACGATCTGGTCAACCACATGGGCATTACCTTTGTGCAGCGCTTGAAGGAGTCCACTGGCATGAGCGCCGCCAATGTCGCCGGCGCTTACGTGATAGTGCGTGACGTGTTCCAGTTGCCGCACTGGTGGCAGCAGATCGAGGCGCTGGATTATCAAGTGCCGGCCGAGCTGCAACTGATGTTGATGGATGAGCTGATGCGCTTGGGGCGCCGGGCCACCCGTTGGTTCCTGCGTAGCCGCCGTAATGAGCTGGATGCGGCCCGTGACGTGGCGCATTTTGCCCCGCGCGTTGAGGCCTTGGCTGGTCGTTTGGATGAACTATTGGATGGGCCAGTGCGTGAGCAATGGCTGGCGCGTTTCCAGAGTTATGTCGAGGCCGGTACTCCTGAGCCCTTGGCGCGGGTGGTGGCGGGCACCAGTCATCTGTACACGCTGCTGCCGATCATCGAAGCCTCAGACGTAACCGGGCAAGACCCGGCGCGGGTGGCAAGTGCCTACTTCGCCGTGGGCGGTGCGCTGGATCTAACCTGGTACCTGCAGCAAATCACCAGCTTGCCGGTGGACAATAACTGGCAGGGCTTGGCCCGTGAGGCGTTCCGGGATGATCTCGACTGGCAACAGCGGGCGATTACCGTCTCGGTACTGCAGATGGCCGATGCCCCGGATGATATCGAGGCGCGCACCGCACTGTGGCTTGAGCAAAACCGGCCGTTGGTAGCCCGCTGGCGCGCGCTGATGGCTGAGCTCCGTGCGGCCACCAGCGTCGACTACGCCATGTACGCCGTGGCCGGGCGCGAGCTGCATGATCTCGCCCAAAGTGGTCAGCATGGAGTGTGCATTCCATGATGAGCCCTAGGTAAAACCACTGAGCCCCGCCACGTGCGGGGCTTTTTTTATCTGCTCGATTTGTTTTTAGCGAGGCGGGCGGTGCTGGTGTTGCAGGGCTATAAGTTGCAGCGTTCAGAGGATACTTAGCGCTTGAGTTGCTGCAAATAACTGACCACGTCAGGTGCTCCGGCTAAGCGTAAGCCGTCGCCCAGGGCACGGGCCTGCTCGTGGGTTTTAGGCAGTAGCAGGAACTCTGGCGCGCCGGGGCTGCGCAACAGCGATAAACGTGCGTAGGGCAGGCCGTGGTCGAGCAGCAGTGCCATAAAGGCTGGGTCGCTCCAGGCTTGTACCGGCATTGCCAGCATGTGGTAGCAGCTTTGCAACTCGCTAAGGCCGGCGGGGTCGATCTGATAATGGGTCAGCTGCGCCGGCAGGCTGATTTCCAGGCCGCGTCGCCGCGCATAGGCGATGGCACAGGCGAAGGCTTCCAGATTTTGTTCGCCGCTCCAGTACAGTTGTTCGCCATGCCAATTAGCCTGGCGCAGGTTGATCTGCTCGCCGGCAAGGAAGCGTGGCAACGCTTGGCTGATGGCTTTGACGAAGTCTTTGTAGCTGATGATGCGGATGTGGTGGCAAGCCGCAGAGGCGGCGTACTCCTCGAAGCTGTTGCACTGCGCGCGGCTGCTGTCGGTGCAGGAGAAGCCGCTGATAGTGCGCAAATCTACGCTGTCGAGTATTTCTTGACGCTGCTTGATCAGGCGGATGAGCACCGCATGGGCTTGGGCTTTGTCCTCTTGCACCGGACCTGAAAGGGCGTCGCGGGGTAAATCCAACAGTCGCTGCAAGGGTGGGCCGGACTCCCACCAGATGCTTTGCGCAGGGCTCGGCAGCGG
>JAURXE010000463.1 GCA_030654635.1 Pseudomonas sp. | reverse complement strand
ATTACTGTCTTGAGGTTGTCGGCGCGGTAACTGCTGCGCAGCAACGCCATGTAATCGTTGAACTGGCCCTTGCTGACCAGGGTGCTGCCAAAGCGTGCAATCGGCTGAGTGGTGACAGTCAGCAAGTGGTTGAACAGGATGCCGAAATCCTCGAATAAATGGGTTTTGAAGTCGGCTTCCAACGCCGCCTGGGGTGGCGGCAGGCTCGGCCCTTGGGGGTTGTAGACCAGATTCAGCACCAGGCCCGATCCTTCCACCCCATAGCCCAGGGCATTGAGCTGGCGCAGCCCGGCAATGCTGGCCTCGAACACCCCGTCACCGCGCTGACGGTCAACCAGTTCGCGGGAATAACAGGGCATCGAGGCGCTGATTTCAACGCCTTGTGCCGCCAAGAATTGGGCAAGATCTTCCTGGCCTGGCTCGCTTAAAATTGTCAGGTTGCAGCGATCAATCACCCGCATCCCTTCGCCGCGGGCATGTACCACCAGCTCGCGAAAGCGCGGGTGCAACTCCGGCGCGCCGCCGGTTAAATCCAGAGTCTGCACGGCGTGACTGTCGAGCACTTGCATCAGCAGCGCCAGGCTTTCATCGGTCATCGCCTCGGTGCGGGTCGGCCCGGCATTCACATGGCAATGCAGGCAGCGCTGGTTGCAGCGGTAGGTCAGGTTGACTTGCAAGGCTTCCAACGCGCCACGGCGCAAAGTTGGAAAGTGCAAGGCATTCAGCAGCGGCAGGGTCGGGTGCATGGGTGGTTCTCCGGCAATCTGCCTATTGGATGCCAAACGGTGCGTGGCGTTACAGCGGTGGGCTAAATTTAACTGAAAACCCTAACGGTGCCAGTCATTTAGCTCATTGCCGTGGTGCGGACTATTCAATCCTGGACTTTTCATCTAGCGTGGGGTTTTTGCAGGCAGGCGTGAATTTACCATGAGCGATAACTCCAGCGATCATCCGGCCACGCGCCTGGCCCACAGCGGTCGCGCCGATAAGTCCTGCTACGGGCCGGTCAATGTGCCGGTCGTGCGCGCCTCGACCCTGCTGTTTGCCAACACCGC
>JAURXE010000460.1 GCA_030654635.1 Pseudomonas sp. | reverse complement strand
GCGTGACCGATGACATGAGCATGCTGATCAAGTAACACCGCGAAGCTGTTGCCGGTACCGCCCCAAAGGTTGTACCGGCAGCAGTTTTTTTTGACCAAAAAAGGTCTGGGTGATTATGCCTAAACAACTAATCACGCTGCTAACCGCAGCCGTTTTATCGCTGTTGAGTGGTGCGGCGCAGGCTGAAACCAGTGCCGCCGAGTTGGCTAAGCAGGTAAACAACCCGGTGGCGGCGTTATACAGCCTGCCGGCGCAATACAACTGGGACCAGAAAATGGGTCCAACCGGTGACGGCATGCACAGCGTGACCAATATTCAGCCGGTGCTGCCGTTCGACTTAAACGAAGACTGGAATCTGATTTCACGCACCATTTTGCCGCTGATCGATCAGCACGGCTTGGCGCCGGATGGCCTGGCGGATAAATCCGGGATGGGCGATGTGACCCAGAGCTTTTTCTTCTCGCCCAAACAACCCACCGAGAGTGGCTGGATTCTGGGTGCTGGCCCGGCAATCCTGATTCCGACCGGCAGCGATGAATTGCTCAGTAACGAGCAATGGGGCGCGGGGCCAACGGTGGTGGCACTGAAGCAATCGGATGGCTGGACACGCGGCATTCTGGCCAACCATATCTGGGGCCTGGATGGCAGCCCACCGGATGACAAAGAAAAGGTCAACGCTACCTTTCTGCAACCCTTCCTGGTGTACACCACCCACACCTACACCAGCTTTGGGCTGAACACCGAGTCCACCTACGACTGGCAAAGCCGGGAGTGGTCGGTACCGGTGAACCTGTTTGTCAGCCAGATTCTGAAAATTGGCGGCCAGCCCTTGAGCATTCAGGTTGGCCCGCGCTACTGGGCAGACAGCCCGGAAGATGGCGCCCAAGGTTGGGGTGCGCGGGCGGCGGTGACGCTGCTGTTTCCGAAGTGATGGTGGCCTGAGTTTCCGCTGTAGACACCCAGTAAATCGAGAGGGATGACCAATGCGTAAATCACCACAACTAAGCGTTATCAGCTTGCTGTGCGGCGCCATGGCCTTAAGCGGCTTGGCCGGTTGCGAGCAGAAGACTGACCCGGTTAACAGCGCCGTGCAGGCCGATAAAGCCGCCGGCATCCAGGCGCCAAGCATCGAGCAGACCAAGGCGATTGCCGAAGAGGCGTTCATTTACGGTCTGCCGATTGTGATGAACTATGCGGTGATGAATGAGTTTGCAGTGGACAAGAACTCCAGCCAGTTCAAGGCGTCGTTCAACACGATTTATAACGATACCCACGTGGCTACCTACAAAGACACCGCCGTAGTCACCCCCAACAGCGACACGCCTTATTCGATTCTGTGGCTGGATTTGCGCACCGAGCCGATGGTGATCTCGGTGCCGGCGGTAGAAAAGCAGCGCTACTACGCCGTGCAGCTGATCGATGGCAATGCCTACAACTATGGCTATATCGGCAGCCGTGCGACCGGTGTCGAGGCGGGCAATTATCTGGTGGTCGGTCCCGACTGGCAGGGCACGCCGCCGGCGGGCATCAAGCAGGTCTTCACTTCAACGACCCCGTTCTCACTCTCCTTGTTCCGCACCCAGTTGTTTAACGCCGCCGACATGCCGAACGTGGCCAAGGTGCAGGCGGGATACCAGGCGCAGCCGCTGTCGGCGTTCCTCAAGCAGCCGGCTCCAGCAGCGGCGGCGAAGATCGACTTCGTACCGGCGACCACCGCCGGGATCAAGGCGAACTTCTACGAATACCTGGATGCGGCCTTGCAGTTCGTGCCGGTGACGCCTGATGACCAGGCGATCCGCGCCAGGCTGGCCAGCATCGGCATCGGTGCCGGCAAGACCTTTGAATTCAAGGACCTGTCCCTGGAGCACAAGGCCGCGGTCCTGCTGGCCATGAAGGAAGGTGACGACAAGGTCAACCAGTATCTGAACGAGGGCATGCGCAATATCAATGGCTGGAAGGTCGGCGCGATGTTTGGCGACCGCAGCTTTTACCAGGGCAACTGGCTGATGCGCGCGGCGGCGGCCAAGGGCGGCATCTACGGCAACGACGCGGCCGAAGCCATGTACCCAATAACCCGCACCGACGCGGCCGGCCAGCCGCTCGATGGCAGCCAACACAAGTACAGCCTGACCTTTGCACCCGGCCAACTGCCGCCGGTGAATGCCTTCTGGTCGGTGACTATGTACGACGGCAAGTCGCAGCTGCTGATCGACAACCCGATCAATCGCTACCTGATCAACTCGCCGATGCTGGCCGACATGCAGAAAAACGCCGACGGCTCGCTAACCTTGTACATCCAGAAAGATTCACCGGGCGCCGACAAACAAGCCAATTGGCTGCCGGCACCGAATGGCCCGATTTATCTGGTAATGCGCCTGTACTGGCCGAAAATCGAAGCCCCCTCAATTCTGCCGGCCGGTGCTGGCAACTGGAGTCCGCCCGGCCTTGTGCAGGCGGATTAACCTGCGGCAGGCCGAGGCTGGCGCAACGAACACGGGCGACCTGCGGGTCGCCCGTTTTTTTGCCGGCACTAAAACCCTGTCAGCCCAGCTGCTCACGCAACAAGCCCAGGCGCTCATCAATCAGCGGGGTCAGCAAGGTAAAGCAGGCGGCCGGGCTGATGGCCACTCGGGCCGGTTCGATCAGTTCGCGCTGCAATTGCTGCAGCGCTGCCCCCAGGGCGAACTGGCGGCTGGCGTTGAGTTGCAGGCGCTGGCTGAGGTAACGCATCTGCACTTGCAGCGGCAACGGGCAGCAGGGCTGCTGGGCGCCGCGCACCGCCAGGCCGCGCAACTGGGCCAGGTCTTCCAGTTCGCGGCAGGCTTGGGTCAGGCCTTGCAGGCTGGGTTGGCCGCGCAGCAGGCGCAGCTCTAGGTGTTCGATGCCATTGAGCAGTTGCTCGAGCAGCTGGCAGTGGCCTGCAAAGTCGCCGGGCTGCTGACGCAGGCGGCGCCAGGCGCCATCCAGCTCGGCCAGGCCGCTGCCGTCTTGCGGGCTGTGGCGCCATAGCTGGTCCAGCTCGTGGGCGATTTGCTCGCGCTGGGCCTGGGCATCGCTTCCCAATTGCCCGCCCAGGCCGCGATGTTTTTGCAGTCGTTGCAGCAAGGCCAGGGCGTTTTGCAGGCTGGCTTGCCAGGCCAGGTTCTGCCGCTGTTGTTGCTGTTGGCGCAAACGGCTGCAGAGGGCGCCGAGTGCCAGCAGGCCGGCGACTGTGCCCAGGGCGACGTTGATCAGGCTCATGGTTGGGCCTCCAGAATGGCGGTCATCTGCGTCAGGTAGAGGGTCAGTTCATGCAGCTGCTGGTTGTCGCCGCTTTGGCGCAGCAGCACGTCGCTGATCTGTTGCAGTTGTTCGCTCAGCGATTGGTTGGCCTGGCTGTGCTCGTGAAGGGCGTGGTGCATGCTGCCCAGTTGCTCGATATTGCCGCGGCTTTGCAGTGCCAGCGCGTCGAGGTTGCTGGCCAGCCCCAGGCTCTGCTGGTTGCCAGCCTGCAACAGCGCGCGATGCTCATCGACCTGGCCGCGTACGGTGGCCACCGCTGCGGCAATTGCCGCCACTACCTGGGTGATCTCGGCGGCGGTCTGGCTGGTGGCCTGGGCCAGATGCCGCACTTCATCGGCCACCACTGCAAAGCCGCGGCCTTGCTCGCCGGCCCGCGCGGCCTCGATCGAGGCATTCAGGGCCAGCAGTTGGGTCTGCTTGGCTAAGCCCTGAATGCTGGCGACGGCGCGCTCCACTGCCTCGGTACGCAGCAGCAGTTCACCGACCGCCACGCCGGTGCGGCCCAGGCTTTGCCCGATGTCGTGCAGGGCGCCGCCCACTTTTTGCGCGTCCTGACAGCCCGCTTCGCTTTTTTGGTGCGTTTCGCCGAAGGCCTGCAGGGCATGGTCGGCCAGGCTGCGGATATGCAGCAGGGTCTGGCTGATCTGCTCGCTGGCGGCGGCGATCATATTCACTCGCTGGCTCTGCTGGCTGCTCTGCTGCTCGGTGTGCTCGGCCATGCGCTCGAGGGCCTGACTGGCAAATTGCACCTCACTGCGCAGGCGTTCGGCCAGGCGTTGCTGATCGCGGCAACGGATCAGCAGCTCTTCGCCGTCGGCCGGGCTGCCCAGTGTGGCGGCCAGCAGCTGCAGGCTTTGCTGCAAAGGCGCGGTATGCCGACGCCACCAGCGCTGCAGGGCGACGCTCAAATACAGGCTGAGCACCAGTGCGGCGATTGCCCCTTGCCGGTATTGCGCCAACGCCAGCCCCACGGCCAGCAATGCCAGCAACGCCGGCACAGCCGCGCGTAAAGGCCCGCAGCGGTTGAGTAAAAGAACGCCAAATTCCCACATGAGACTCTTCCTGGCAGCACCGATAGAACTCGGCGACTCCTGCTTGATAGCAAGATACTGGCCAGTGCCACTTAGCGCGCCGCGCTGCCGTCGGTCGTGGGCGCTCGCACCGGCGAGGCGAGCGGTTAGAATGGCTTTCTAATACGGCGCTTTTTGCCGTGCCCGGCCTGGAACTCATCGATGCTCAATGCCCGCTTGCTGCGCTTGGATGATCAGGCCCATGAACACGCTCACGACTATCACCAGTTGATTTTGTCGCTGGCCGGACGGGCCGAGTTTGAGGTCAATGGCCGCGGTGGCGAGGTCTGCCGGATGCGCGCCTGTTTGGTGCCGGGCGACGCCGAGCATCAATTCGCCGGAGTCGGCGACAACCGCATGCTGATCCTCGACCTCAATGAGCACGACACTCCCGAGGCCGATCTGGCGCTGCTCGCCGAACTGTTCGAGACCCCACGCTACCCGGCGCTGGATGCCGATTTTCAAAACCTGCTGAGCTATGCCGGCGCCGAACTGGCGCGATTTGGCAGCGACCCGCATTTGTCCCGCGCCCTCGGCGGTGTGTTGTTGCGCGCCTTGCACCTGCGCCTGTTCGGCGCCCAGAACCGCAGCCTGACCGGCACTCTGGATATTGAACGGCTGGATGCTTACATCCTCGAACACCTGGTGCGGCGCATCAGCGTGGCCGAACTGGCCAACGTCGCCTGCCTGAGCCCCAGTCACTTCCACGCCCAGTTCAAAGACAGCGTTGGCTTAACGCCCCACCAATACCTGCTCAAAGCCCGGCTGGACCGCGCCAGCCGCCTGCTACAAAGCAGCCCGCTGCCACTGGTGCGGATCGCCGAAGAATGCGGCTTCTCCAGCCAGAGCGCCCTGACCACCGCTATGCGTCGCTACCTCGGCCTGACCCCTAAGCGCTTACGCAACGCCTGAAGCGCTGGTCCGCACTGGCTAGACGTGAAAGAAGCTCACCCGAGCTGTCAGCTGGCTGGCCAGCCCAGCCAGTTCGCGACTGGCGCCGGCCATCAGTGCTGAGCCAGCGGCAGTCTGGCGAGTGGCTTCATGGATGCGGATGATGTTCTGGCTGACTTCTTCGGCGGCCAGGCTCTGCTGTTCCGAGGCGCTGGCGATCTGTGCGTTCATGCTGTTGATCGAGCTGACCTCCTGACGAATCTTGCCCAGAGCGCTTTCTGCCTGGCTGGTCTGCTCTACGGTTTGGCGTGCCAGGTCTCGGCTGGCATGCATCACTGTGGCCGCTTTGCTGGCGCCTTCCTGCAGCTTGCCAATCATCGCGCGGATCTCGCGGGTGGACTCCTGGGTCCGGCTGGCCAGCGAGCGCACCTCATCGGCGACCACGGCAAAGCCTCGCCCGTGCTCGCCGGCGCGGGCGGCTTCGATGGCTGCGTTGAGGGCCAGCAGGTTGGTCTGTTCGGCGATTGAATTGATCACTTCGATGATGGTCTCAATGCCAGCGCTGTCATGGGACACCTGTTGCACCGTGGTTGCAGCATTTTCCAACGTTTGCGCCAGGTGCTGGATACCGCCGGCGCTGTCTTTGACCAAGCGATTGCCTTGGTCGGCCTCGCTGTCGGCATTGCGGGTGGCGGCAGCGGCGGTGCTCGCATAGCTGGCCACCTCGCTGACGCTGGCAGCCATCTGGTTCACCGCAGCGGCCATCTGTTGCGCTTCGTCGGACTGCACACGAATCTGCTGCTGATTGTTGTCGGCGGTCACCTGCAGCGTTGTAGCGGCTGTAGCCAGTTGCTCGGCGGCACTGCGGACCTGAACGATGGTTTGTGCCAAGTTGCCCAGGCTGGCATGCAGAATGCCCATTACGCTGTTCGGATAACGGGTGGTGAGTTGTTGTAGCAACTGCCCATCAGCCAGATTGCGGATGGCTTCAGCGACCTGATACGGCTCGGCGCCGAGGGTTGATTTCAACTGGCGAATGATTACCAGCGAGATGATTGCGCTAAACACCACACTGGCCAGGGTCACCAGCAGGATCAGCCATTTGAAACCTTCGGCAGCCTCACGCACGGCGCTGACCTTCTGGTTGACGATGCCCTCCTGAAAATCAATGAAAGCATTGATGCGCTTGAGCCATTCACCGTAGGCCGGCGAGGCTTGCTCCAATAGCAGCCGCACAGCGCTGCTGCGTTCGCCGTTCTGGCGCTCGGCGATCAGCGTGGCAGTCAGGGCCAGGGTGCTTTGTTCGATCTCGTTGATCTGGGCAAGCAGGCGTTTTTCCTCGGTGGATGCTCCCTTGCTGCTGACCAACTGACTCATGGGGCGGGCGGATTCGGCGTAGAAGTTCGCCAGCCGGTCAATATTCTGCAATTGACGTTGAAGGGCTTGGGCGTCATCCACCAGCACCGCATCGCGAATGGCAATGGCACGATCATGCACGCTGCCGCGGAAGTTGATCGCGTAGCGCTGTTTTAGGGCAGCGTCTTCGCTGACTTCGGTCAGAGTACTGTCAATGAAGCCGACACGCTGCACGCCGATTAGGCTGATCAGCAGCATCAGCGACAGAATCAAGCCAAATCCTAGGCTTAGGCGTAGGGCGATGCTCATGGGGCGGTGCATGGGTAACTCCGGGTGAGTTGGAATATTGGCGTCAAAGTCATGTTATGTGGAAAGCTTTAAAGTTGTACAGAAATAATGATTTTCTTTATCGTCTGTATAGGTTTTGTATAGCTATGTTCGTCGAAGCGTTTGGCGATTCAAACGCATGTTTTGCCCTGCGGAGCTTTTGGCAAAAACTCCAGAGCTTTGCGCAAGAAGCAGTCATGGCTCTGTCACTAAAGTCAGGCATCCCGCTACGGTGCGTGCATAGAGCCAAGAGTTCTAGCGTTGTCGTGGCCATGGGCTAGACCAACAACAATGACTCCATAAGAGGAAAGGCGTGATGTTTAAAGCCAGCCACGTCTTGCAGGGCGACGTTCTTACCCAGACTGCCGCCGAGTTCTTCCCCGTCATCAGCGCTAATTACAGCGTCGACGAGGCAGCCTATCTCACTGAGCTATTACAGCTCGCCGACCCCGGTGACACCGGTATTGCCGCTATCCGCAGCAGTGCCCGCACGCTGATTGAAGATGTGCGCAGCCGGGACAATGCCGTCGATACCCTCGACGCACTTCTTCGTCAGTACAGCCTCGACACCCAGGAAGGGCTGATGCTCATGTGCCTGGCCGAGGCTTTGCTGCGCGTACCTGACGCCGCCACCGCCGATGCGCTGATCCGCGACAAACTCAGCGCCGCCGAGTGGGAACGTCATCTGGGCCAGAGCGACAGCGTGCTGGTCTATTTCGCCGCCTGGGGCCTGGTGTTGACCGGCTAGGTGGTCGACCCGC
>JAURXE010000442.1 GCA_030654635.1 Pseudomonas sp. | reverse complement strand
ATCTTTTTGCTTTTTTGAGCGCTGAGTTTAATTTACTGAATTGGAGATGTTGATTGTGGTTGATTCGTCCAAAAAGAATAAATCCCCGATAATGGCAAATGTTTTGGTTGCATCTGGTCTATCGGACCAAGCATCTAATGTTGCAGTGCAAATGCTGCGCAATAGACATATAGCGGGGTATTTATTGTCGGCACAGCTGGTAAGTGCACTTAAGGCTCATCACGATCTGGGGCATAAAGACGCGTAGTGGCGGGCGTTAAAGTTTGAGAGAAGAGCGAGATTTATCGAGGGGTGGCGTGGCTTGCTTGGAGATCGCTGCCATCCATAAAGGTCTTGATTGTCGGTTGTGCTGAATTAATCCGCCCAGGGCACATCCGCAGAGTTGCTGTGGGGAAGAGACGCGCAATTATCAATTCAAGTAAGGTGCGAGGGTACAACGCTGAAGAAGTTGCGCTCCAAATGCGCCTCTGGTCTGCGCTGCGGACCAGAGGCTGGAGCTTAACCGCCTAGATAAGCGTCGCGCACCTTGGGGTCGACCAGCAGTTCGGCGCCGCTGCCTTGCATGACGATGTGGCCGTTTTCCAGCACGTAGGCGCGGTCGGCCAGTTTCAGCGCTTGGTTGGCGTTTTGCTCGACCAGAAACACCGTCACGCCATCGCTGCGCAGTTGTTCGATGATGGCGAAAATTTGCTGGATGATGATCGGTGCCAGGCCCAGCGATGGCTCATCCAACAGCAGCAGATTGGGTTTGCTCATTAGTGCGCGGCCGATGGCGAGCATCTGTTGCTCACCGCCGGACATGGTGCCGGCGCGTTGGGCGAAGCGTTCCTTGAGGCGCGGGAACAGGTGCAAGACCTTGTCCATCTGCTCTTGGTAGTCGTCTTTCTCGGTGAAGAAGCCGCCCATGGCCAGGTTCTCTTCCACTGTCAGGCGGGCAAACACACGCCGGCCCTCGGGCACCACGGCGATGCTTTTGCGCATGATCTCGGGCGTATCGAGGCCGATCAGCTCTTCGCCTTCATAGCGGATGCTGCCGCTGGTTGCTCGTGGCGAGCCGCACAGGGTCATCAGCAGGGTCGATTTACCGGCGCCGTTGGCACCGATCAAGGTGACGATTTCGCCTTGTTTAACTTCGATGCTGACGTTGTGCAGGGCTTGGATCTTGCCGTAGAAAGTCGAGACATTATTGAAATACAGCATCGTTACGCTTCCCCCAAATAGGCTTTGATCACGTCCGGGTTATTGCGGATCTGCTCCGGGGTGCCGTTGGCCAACGGCGTGCCTTGGTTGATCACGTAGATGTGGTCGGAGATGCTCATCACCAACTTCATGTCGTGCTCGATCAGCAGCACGGTGACGTCGTGTTGGTCGCGCAGCATGCCGATCAGCGCCTTGAGGTCTTCGGTCTCGCGCGGGTTGAGGCCGGCGGCCGGCTCGTCGAGCATCAGGATGCGCGGCCGGGTCATCATGCAACGGGCAATTTCCAGGCGGCGTTGCTGGCCGTAGGCGAGGGTGCCGGCCGGGCGATTGGCAAACTCGCTAAGATTGACTTGCTCCAGCCAGTGCATGGCAAATTCTATCGCCCCGCGTTCGCTGCGGCGAAAGCCCGGAGTCTTGAACAGGCCCGCGAGAAAGTTGTTGTTGAGGTGCCGGTGTTGAGCCACCAGCAGGTTTTCGATGGCGGTCATTTCCTTGAATAAACGCACGTTCTGGAAGGTGCGCACCACGCCTTTGCGGGCGATTTTATGCCCGGGCAGGTGATGGATTGGTAGGTCGTCCAGCAGAATCACGCCACCGCTCGGTTGATAGAAACCGGTTAGGCAGTTGAACACCGTGGTCTTGCCGGCGCCGTTGGGGCCGATCATTGAGACCACTTGTTTGGGCTGCACGGAGAGCGCCACGCCATTAACCGCCAGCAGGCCGCCGAAGCGCATGGACAGGCCGCTGACTTCAAGAATCGGCCGGCTCATGGTTTCAGCTCCAGATGCGGACGTTGCATGGGCAGCAAGCCTTGCGGACGCCAGATCATCATCAACACCATCAGGGCGCCGAACATCAACATGCGGTATTCGCTGAATTCGCGCATCAGCTCGGGCAGCAGAATCATCACGGTTGCCGCCAGGATGATGCCCAGCTGTGAGCCCAGGCCGCCCAAGACGACGATCGCAAGGATGGTGGCCGACTCGATAAAGGTGAAGGACTCTGGAGTAATCAAACCTTGGCGGGCGGCGAAAAAGCTGCCGGCAAAGCCTGCAAAACAGGCGCCGAGGGTGAAGGCCGAGAGCTTGATGAAGGTCGGATTCATACCCAGCGCGCGGCAGGCGATTTCGTCTTCACGCAGCGCTTCCCAGGCGCGACCGATCGGCATACGCATCAGCCGGTTGATCACGAACAGCGCCAGCAGGGCCAGTAGCAGGGCCACCAGATAAAGGAAGATCACCTTGTTGATCGAGTTGTAGGCGATGCCGAAGTATTCGTGAAAGGTTTGCATGCCCTCGGCTGCGGTGCGTTCAAAGCTCAGGCCAAATAGAGTCGGCTTGTCGATGTTGCTGATGCCGTTGGGGCCGCCGGTCAGTTCGGTCATGTTGCGCAGCAGGATGCGGATGATCTCGCCAAAACCCAGGGTAACGATGGCCAGGTAATCGCCGCGCAGGCGCAACACCGGAAAGCCGAGGATAAAGCCGAAGAAGGCCGCCATCAGCCCGGCAATCGGCAGACAGGTCCAAAAACCTAGGCCGTAGTAATGCGACAGCAGGGCGTAGCTGTAGGCGCCGACGGCGTAGAAGCCGACGTAGCCCAGGTCCAGCAGTCCAGCCAGGCCGACCACAATGTTCAGGCCGAGGGCCAGCATGATGTAGATCAGGATCAGGGTGGCGATATCCACCGCGCCGCGTGAGCCGAAAAATGGCCAGACCAGCGCCAGGATAATCAAGCCGGCGATAAACCAGCGTTGGTTTGCCGGCAAGGTCAGCCAGTTACTGGCCTGGCCGGACAGCTTGGGCAACTTGGGCGCGCCGGCCCACAGCGTGCCGATGCGATTGCGCAGCAACTGCCAGACAAACATGCCCAGCGCGGCGGCAGCGACGGCCCACAGCCGCGCCGGGCTGGCGCCTTGGACTTCCAGAGTAATGCCGACCGTGCTGAGTTTCAGGCCAAGCACCGGGTAGGCCACGGCCAGCACCAGCAAGGCACTGAAACAGGCGGTTTTGAGGTTGCTAAAAACGCTACTCATACTTTTTCAACCTCCGGGCGACCGAGAATGCCGGTCGGACGAAACAACAGCACCAAGATCAGCAGGGCAAAGGCCACTACGTCTTTGTATTGGTCACCAAAAATATCAGCACCGAAGGCCTCGGCGATGCCCAGCACCAGGCCACCGAGCATGGCGCCGGGAATGCTGCCAATGCCACCGAGCACCGCAGCGGTAAAGGCCTTGATGCCGACCAGGAAGCCTGCGTTAGGGTTGATCACCCCGTATTGCATGCCCAGCAGTACCGCCGCCACCGCCGCCAGGGTGGCGCCGATCACGAAGGTCAGGGCGATAATGTTGTTGGTGTTGATGCCCAGCAGGTTGGCCATCCGGATGTCTTCGGCGCAGGCGCGGCAGGCACGGCCTAGGCGCGAGCGGGAGATAAACATCGTCAGCGCCAGCATCACCAGGAAGGTGACGATAAAGATCAGCACCTGCATATAGGAAATCACCACGCCATTCATGCTGCTTTCGCCGAACACGAAGTTGCCGGGAATCAGGTTGGGGATGGCCTTGTCTTTGGAATCTTGGGCGAGCAGGACGCTGTTTTGCAGGAAGATCGACACGCCAATCGCCGAGATCAACGGGATCAGTCGGTTGCTGCCGCGCAAGGGGCGGTAGGCGATCCGTTCGATGCTGTAACCGTAAGCACTGCACACCACGATGCTGGCTAAAAAGGCCGCGCCCATCAGCAGCGGTAGGCTGTCGATGCCGAGCATGGTCAGGCCGGCGATGGCGATAAAGGCGATGTAGGAACCAATCATGTACACCTCGCCGTGGGCGAAGTTAATCATGCCGATGATCCCGTAGACCATGGTGTAGCCAATGGCGATCAAGGCATAGGTGCTGCCAACGGTCAGACCGTTAACCAGCTGTTGTATGTAGTGGTAAATGTCGGGCATTACCTGACTCCTTGGAACTTAGCGGCGCCGCGGTCGAGGGCTGCTTGCTGCGGCAAACTGGGCCGGTGGCGGTTGCAACTGGGTGGGTAACGCGGTGCAGCTAATCGCAGATAAACAAAGCCCACGGCATCGAGTCGTGGGCTTTGGGTTTGGCGGGTAAGCGAGGGTTATTTCAGTGGGGCTTCGGTTTTGCTGGCGTCTTGGTGCCAGTTGTAGACCACGAAACTGAAGTCTTTCAGATCGCCTTTGGCGTCAAAGCTCAGGCTGCCGGTTGGGGTCTCGAAGCTGTTGGCCCGCAACGCAGAAGCCACCTTGGTGGTGTCAGTACCGGAGGCCAGCTTGATACCATCGGCAATCACTTGCACGGCGGCGTAGGACGGGAACACGAACGGGCCGCTCGGGTCTTCCTTTTTAGCCTTGAAGGCAGCCACCAGGGCCTGGTTCTTTGGGTCCAGGTCGAAAGCTTTCGGCACGGTGACCAACAGGCCTTCGGAGGCCGGGCCGGCGATGGCCGAGAGGTCTTTGTTGCCCACGCCTTCGGGGCCCATGAAGCGGGCTTTCAAGCCTTTTTCTGCCGACTGACGCAGGATCAAGCCGAGCTCTGGGTGATAACCACCGTAGTAAACGAAGTCGACATTGGCTTGCTTGAGCTTGGAAATGATCGAGGAGAAGTCTTTGTCGCCGGCGTTGATACCTTCAAATACCGCGACTTTCATGCCTTTGCTTTCGACGGTTTGTTTAACCGCAGTTGCAATGCCTTCACCGTATTGCTGTTTGTCGTGGATCACAGCGATGGTTTTTGGCTTGACCACGTCGGCAATGTAGTTGCCGGCGGTTGGGCCTTGCAGGCTGTCCAGACCGATGGTGCGGAACACCAATTTATAACCACGGTTAGTGATTTCCGGGCT
Organism: Pseudomonas sp.; assembly: GCA_030654635.1. GTDB lineage: Bacteria > Pseudomonadota > Gammaproteobacteria > Pseudomonadales > Pseudomonadaceae > Aquipseudomonas. The sequence continues at coordinate 4,643 of JAURXE010000442.1, read as the reverse complement.
GGTGGAGGCCGGCGTAACCATGATGATGCCTTCATCTTCGTAGATGTCGGAGGCCGGTTGGGTGGAGCTTGAACACAGGTGGCCGACTACGAATTTGATTTCATCGTTGACCACTTTGTTGGCCACAGCCACTGCCTGCTTCGGATCGCAAGCGTCGTCGTAGACCACGCCTTCGAGCAATGCACCGTTGACGCCGCCAGCTTTGTTGATCTGTTCGATGGCCATTTTGGCGCCGACGAATTGCATCTCGCCGTACTGCGCAACAGAGCCGGTAACCGGGCCTGCCAGGGCGATTTTGATGCTGTCAGCGGCCACTGAGTAACTGGCGGCGCTGGCCATGGCAATGGCGGCAACTAGCTTACAAATCTGGACTTTATTCATAGTGCTCCACTCGTATTTTTATTGATTTGTGTTGACTGGTTGGCCACTAACGCCGACTGCGTCAGAAGCCTTGAGCTGCTTAAGCGTTGGTCAAAACTGTACCGGCACAGTGTAGAACGTCGATTTATCCCTTGGAAAGCAGCCACGGCCTGCGCGGTCGGCCAATGTCGCTTAACTGCAACAAACGTATAGATTCACGTCGTTTTGCGATTTTTTGCTTAGCACTCAGCGGCTTGCCAGTGTCACGGGCGCGGTTATGATTAACCGCATCGCCCCATAGGAATTAAGCATGACTGACACACTCAATACCCAGGGGGCCGCTCAAGCCTCACTGGAGATTCTCTACGCTAAGCTACTGGGCGAAACGGCCAGCATCAGCTGGGCAGAACTGCAGCCGTTTTTTGCCCGTGGCGCGCTGCTCTGGGTCAGTGCTGAGCTGGACTTAGTCGCCGTGGCGCTGGCCGTTGCGCAAGATGACAAGGCCAGTATTGCTGCCTGGCTGGCGGCCGCTCAGGTGGGCAAACTTGAGGCTGTGCAGGCCACCGATTGGCTTGAACGCGATCCGCCGCTGTGGACAGTAGTAGTCGCCCCTTGGGTGTTGGTGCAGGAACGAGGGGCGGCGCTGCCATTACATTGATACATCGCAAATAATTGCGTAGCCGCTCGAGATAAAATTATTTTAGGTTTTTCTGCGCCATTGCGCATTTTCCAGAAGGAGCAACACCATGTTTGAGCCCGGACATTTGCATCGCGCGAACTTGCCCAACATGCCCGGTATGCCGGAGTTCGCCGTGGATATTTACTATGAGGTGCGCAATGACCCCGAGCAGGGAGTGATGATGCATTTTCGCATGGTCGGTGACATCAACGCGCAGGCCTTCGAGGAAGAGTTCGAGTTGCACCGCGACACCGCGTTTAACTTTGCCAGCAGCATCACCCGGATTGCCGCCAAGCATGGCTTGCATCCAAGTTTTGGCGCGGTGCTGCGCAATCACAAAGAATACGACCTGATGTTTGAAGACATCCGCGAGAAGCTCAAAGCCGTACCTGGCGAGCCGGTCAATCTCGATCATTTGCTTAAGGATGGTTTCTAAGCGAGGGCTAACAGGTGGTGCTGCGGGTTGGTTAGCCGGCCTGCACCCAGCGCTGGCGGGCCCAGCTACTGAACAGGTCGACCAGCAGCACCAGCAACAGCATGGCCAATATCACGCTGGCGGCCTGAGCTTGCTGGAACAGGCTGAGGCTCACATAGAGCATCTGTCCCAGACCGCCAGCGCCGACGAAACCGAGCACGCTGGCCATGCGGATATTGTTCTCCCAGCGATACAGGGCATAGGCCAGCAGTTGCGGCCAAACCCCCGGCAAGGTGCCGTAACAAAAGGCACTGATGCTGGAACTGCCGGCCAGGCGCAAGGCCTGCGCCGGTTGCGTTGGGGTGTTTTCCAGGGCTTCGGCAAACAGGCGTCCGAGCACGCCGGTGGTGTGCAAGGCCAACGCCAGGGTGCCGGCATTCGGGCCTAAGCCTGCGGCCAGTACCATTAATGCTGCCCACACCAACTCCGGGATAGCCCGCAAGGCATTCAGCAAAAAGCGCGTCAACGCCTTGGCCAATGCGCCAAAGCGCCCGGCCGCCGGCAGCGCCAACAGCAAACCGACAACACTGGCGAGCAAGGTGCCGATGGCCGACATGGCCAGGGTTTCAAGCGTGCCACGGCCGATTTTGCCGAGCAATTCGGCGGAAAAGTCCGGCTGCAAGAAGCCCTGGGCGTAGCGCCACATCATCATTGGACTGTCGCCTGCGAACAGGCCAAGCAGATCCAGCTTGAGGTAGGCAAAGGACACGTAGAGCGTCGCCACAATCGCCAGTAGTAAGGCCAGATTGCCCAGTCGCTTCATCGCCAGCACTCCATCGCGCCACTCATGCTAAACGCCCGCGCAGCCAGCGGCTGAACAAGTCGGCCAGTAGCACCAGGGCGAGGAACGTCAGCAACATGCTGGCCACCTCGGAGCCGGCAAACATGCGCAGCGACAGGTCGATCTGCTGACCCAAGCCGCCGGCGCCGACAAAGCCCATGATCACCGAGGCGCGGATCGCACACTCCCAGCGATAGACGCTGTAAGAGAGGATTTCCCCGGCGGCATTGGGCAGCACCCCGTAGGCGAAGGCACTTAGCCGTGGGCTGCCGGCCAGCAGCAAGGCGCGAGTCGGGCGCAGGTCGGTGGACTCGAAAATCTCGCCATAGACCTTGCCGAGCATGCCGCCATAGGTGATGCCAATCGCCAGCACCCCGGCGGTCGGGCCTAGGCCCACGGCGCGCACGAACAATAGCGCCCAGACAATCTCCGGCACGCTGCGCAGCACAATCAACAGCCCCTTTACCGGCCAGCGCAGCGCACTGGCCCACCAGGCTGGATGGCCACCGCGTGGCAAGGCCGAAATCGACAGGGCGCGGGTTGCCAGCAGCGCCAAGGGGATTGCCAGCAACAACGCCAGGCTCATGCCGGCAGTGGCGATGGCCAGGGTTTGCAAGGTGGCCTGGGCGAGCAGTTGGAGAAACTCAGGGTCGTGAGCCGGCGGCCAGAAGCCGCTGAGAAATTGGCCCATATTGCCCAAATTGCCGGCATCAAACAGCACTGCCAGATTCAGCTCGCTGAGTGCCAAGCCCGGCCAGAGCAGTGCCAGGGCCAATAGCGTGAGCAGCAAGCGTGGCAGGGCGGCGGGGTCGCGCTGGCTCAGCATCGCGGTAATTGCCTCGGGGTGCTGGGTACCACCACCGCGGGGCTGTGCGCCGCGTGCAGTTGCTCGTTGGCATACAGCGCAGTCAGGTCGGCCGGGCTGATGCAACTGGCCGGTTGATCGAAGACGATGCGCCCGTCGCGCAGACCAATCACCCGGCTGAAATGCGCCAGGGCCAGATCCACCGCGTGCAAGCTGGCGAGCAGGGTGCAGGCGTGCTGCTGGGCATATTGATTGAGCACGCCGAGGGTGTGGCTGGCGAGTACCGGGTCCATGGCGGACACCGGTTCATCGGCCAGTATCAGTTGCGGTTGCTGATACAAGACGCGGGCGATGGCCACCCTTTGTAGCTGGCCGCCAGACAACTGATCGCAGCGCTGATACAGCTTGTCGGCCAAATCCAGCTGAGCCAGGGCACTGGCAGCGCCCTCGGCGTCGAGTGGGTAGAGCAGGCTTAGCAGGCTCTTGCCGGTCGACCACTGGCCCAGCTTGCCGGCCAATACTGCGGTGACCACCCGTTGCCGGGCGGGCAGGGCCGAGCCTTGCTGAATCAAACCAATCTGGCTGCGCAGTTGTTGCCGTTGCCGGCCCGGCAGCGCCCAGGGGGCTTGACCGAGCAGCTCGATCTGGCCGCTGCTGGGGCGCAAATGGCTGGCCAGCAGGTGCAACAAGCTGGTCTTGCCGGCACCAGATGGGCCGATGATGGCGATGTTTTCACCGGCCGCGACGCTGAGGTTGAGGCCGCTCAGCGCCACTTGGCCATCGGCATAGGTCAGGCCTGCATCGCTAAGACGCAGGCCAGAGTGCCTTGGACTCACTTCAACAAGCCGGCCGCGCGCGCCGCTTCCTCGATGCCGGTGTAGTTTTCGGCTTTGGTTGGGATAAAACGGGTGGCGGCCTGCAGATCAAGAATCGCCTTGTCGGCCGGTTTGGCCGGGTCGAGGGCGAGGAAGGCTGCTTCGATTTTCTTAATCAAAACCGGGTCCAGATTGCCGCGCACCGTCCAGTTGTAATCGTAAAACGGTGGTGTGGTGCCTAGTACGACCACCTTGCTGGTGTCGACCTTGCCGGCGGCGACCAACTTGTCCCACACCGAGGCATTCAACACACCGCCATCGACCTTGCCGGCCTGGACCCAGGCAACAGTCGCGTCATGGGCGCCGGAGTAGGCCACACGGCTGAAAAACTGTTCCGGGTTGATCCCGTCTTTAAGCATGAAGTAACGCGGCATCAGGCTGCCGGAAGTGGACGACACCGAACCGAAGGCGAAGGTCTTGCCCTTGAGGTCTTGCAGCGACTTCACGGCCGGGTTGGCGGTGATGTACTTGCTGGTGAATTTCTCGTCCTGTTCGCGCTGTACCAGCGGGATGGCGTTGCCGGTTTTCAGCCGGGTTTGCACGAAGGTGAAACCGCCCAGCCAGGCCATGTCCAAGCGATCGGCGGCCAGCGCCTCAACCACGGCGGCGTAATCGCTGACTGGTACAAACTCCACGGGCATGCCGAGCTGTTGCTCCAGGTAGGCGCC
>JAURXE010000443.1 GCA_030654635.1 Pseudomonas sp. | reverse complement strand
ATAGCGATTAATTAGTTATAGGTGAAATTAAATGGCCGATATCAGCGGGTTTGAGACGGGGTTGTTCAGTGCCCTGCGGCGCCTGCAGCAGGCCGGCGAAGTGCACGCCAAACGGCTGGCCCGGTTTGGCGGGCTGACGCCGATTCAGCTGTTGATTCTGCGGGTTTTGGCCAACGAGTCACGGCTCACCGCCAGCGCTTTAAGTCGGAGGGTCAGCCTCAGCGCAGCGACCCTCTCGGGTTTGCTGGAGCGCATGGAGGAGGCCGGCTTGCTGATCCGTCAACGGGATGACCAAGATCGCCGCCGCCAGTGGTTGCTGCTCAGCGACGCCGGCCGCAACCTGCTGGCGCAAGCCCCGCCATTGCTGCCGCCGACCTTGCGCGCGGCCTTTGCCGGTTTGCCGGAGTGGGAACAACACAGCCTGACCGCCGCGCTGCTACGCACCGCCGAGCTGTGTGGTGAGCCGGAGTAACCGCTCTAGGTTTGATGGTTGCGCTGCGAATCAGCCGTTTAACCAGGCTTCTACCTGGGCGCGGCTGGGGATCGAGCCGCTGTGCAATACCTGGCCGTCGCGCACCACTGCCGGGGTGCTCATCACGCCCAGGCGCATGATGGTGGCCGGGTCAGTGACCTTGCTGACGCTGACGTCTTTGTCTAGCTCGGCGCCGATTCGCTCTATCACTTCGATGGTTTTGCTGCACTTGGCGCAGCCCATGCCCAACACTTGAAATTCCATATTTATCACCGTGGTTGATTAATTAAGAATCCATGGGCCGATGGCATTGAACAACCAGCCGACCAGGGTGAAGGCCACTAGCAGCAAGGCAAACAGCAACGCCAGCAAGCGCAACTGCATCACCTGTTTGAGCAGAATGAACTCGGGAAAACTGGCCGCTACAGTGCTCATGCAAAACGCCAGGGTGGTGCCCAGCGGCAGGCCTTTGATCAGCAGCCCCTGCATCACCGGGATCACCCCGGTGGCATTCGAATACAGCGGAATCCCCACCAGCACCGCAATCGGCACCGACCACCACTGACCGCCGCCGAGGTTCGCAGCGATCCAGCCATCCGGGACGAAACCGTGCAAGCCGGCGCCCAGGCCGACGCCGATGATTACCCACTTCCAGACCCGGCCAAAAATATCCAGGGTCTCGGCTTTGGCGAAGGCATGCCGTTGCGCCAGGCTGAGTTTGGCTGCCGGGGCTAGCGGTTGTTCGGCCTGGGCTTCGGCAGCCGCCTGCGCCTCGAGAATAAAGGGTGCCAGCCAGCGTTCGGCGCGTAGGGCATCCAGCAGCCAGCCGCCGAGCATGCCGACACTCATGCCGATGAAGATATAGATCAGGGTGAATTTCCAGCCCAGCAGGCTGGCGAGCATGACCACCGCCACCTCGTTGATCAGCGGCGAGGTGATCAGAAACGCCATGCTGATCCCGAGCGGAATCCGCGCGCTGGTAAAGCCGAGAAACAGCGGAATGCTCGAACAGGAACAGAACGGCGTGATCGCGCCAAAAGTGGCGCCGAACAGGTAACCGCTGGCCCGCCGGCGTTGTTGCAGATAGGCACGGATACGCTGCACATCGAGGCCGGCACGGACCAGGGCGATGGCGTAGATCATCACCAGCAACAGCACGAAGATCTTGCTGGTGTCTTCGACAAAGAAATGCAGCGCATCGCCCAGCTTGCTTTGCGCCGTCAGGCCGCCGAGGTCGTACACCAGCAAGTCGGCTAACTGGCTGAACACTTCCAACATTGCGCTGCTCTCCTTGATGGATGTCTGCAGTCTAGTCGCTGCCGCGTTGCAGCCCTTGATACAGGTCAGCCGCCGCTGTGGCGCGAGAACATCACCGGTGAGTGCCTATTGTGAGCAGGCGTGGACTGCCGGCCGGGGAAATACTTTGCAAAGTCTGTTTGGTTGAGTGTTGTTCTGCGGCTTTGTAAGGTGGCTGGGTAACACCGGGCCCCTCTGGCGGTTAACCCCGTGATGTCGGAGTTACAGTTTGTACAACTTCGACTTAGGAGGGGCTCATGGAGGCTCTACAACCGTTTTTTATGGCCGAGTTTCTCGGCACCGCTGTCTGGCTGTGGCTGGTGTTCATCAGCGTAGTCATCGCTTTGCTGAGCTTCGACCTCGGCGTCCTGCACCGCGACAATCACGAAATTGGCGTTAAAGAAAGTCTCTGGCTGTCGGCTGGCTATATCAGCGCCGGCTTGCTGTTCGGCCTTTGGGTGTGGGTGCAGAAAGGCGGCGACGCCGGCATGGACTTCTACACCGGCTTTCTGATCGAAAAATCGCTGTCGATGGACAACGTGTTCCTCATGGCGATGATCTTCAGCTTCCTGGCCATCCCACGTCAGTACCAGCACAAGGTGCTGTTCTGGGGGATCATGGGTGTGCTGGTGCTGCGCGCCATCATGATTAGCTTGGGCGCTGCGCTGATCCACGAATTCAGCTGGATTCTCTACGTGTTTGGCGCGTTCCTCGCCCTTACCGGGGTGAAGATGCTGTTCTCCAAGCTCGATGAGCATCCGAATCTGGAAGACAACTTCCTGGTTAAGTGGCTGCGTGGTCATCTGCGCGTTACCGATCGCCTGCATGAGCAGCGCTTCTTCGTGCGTCAACCGGATGCCTCGGGCAAGACCGTGTTGTGGGTGACGCCGCTGTTCCTGGCCCTGATCCTGATCGAGTGCGCCGACCTGGTGTTCGCCATCGACAGCGTGCCGGCGATCTTCGCCATCACCCAGGATCCGTTCATCGTCTACACCTCGAACATCTTCGCCATCCTTGGCCTGCGAGCCCTGTACTTCGCCCTGGCGGCGATGATTCACCGCTTCGCCTACCTGAAGTACGCCCTGGCGTTGGTGCTGGTGTTTATCGGCGCGAAGATCTTCCTGGTCGGCATTATCGGCAAGATCCCGCCGGTGATTTCGCTGAGCGTGACCTTGGGTCTGTTGATCGGTGGCGTACTGCTGTCGCTGTACAAGACGCGCAATCAAGGCCCGCTGCTGGATGATCAGCCAAGCAAATGAATACTGCCCGGCGCAGTGCATGTGTAGCTGCGCCGGGCTCACCCAAAGTTTGGAGAATATCAATGAAACTAGCGAAATTTCTGGCTGTATCTGCCGTTTTTACGGCTTTGGCCGTGGGCTTGAGTGGCTGCGACATGGCCGAGCAAGCCGGCCGTGAGCTGGCCGCCAAGGCCGAACAAAGCGCCAAACAGATGGCTCAGGAAACCCTCAAAGAGTCGGTGATTACGCTCAATGAAAAGCTCGATCAGGCGCAAAAATCCGCCGAAACCTGGATCGACCAGCCGCCGCCGGCGAGCAACGAGCCGCTCCCGGCGGATGCGCCCGAGGCGGCCAAGCCTGTCGCACCGGTGAGTACTACGATCGAAAGCTGAGGGCGTCGTTGCAGGGCCCTTTCGCTGAACTGCAAGGCTTGGGCGAGCTTGCACCGTGCCGCGCCCGGCTCACAGCACTGGCATTTCAGTCAGGCGGGCTTCGATAAAGTCGAGAAAGCAGCGAATGCGTAGGGCCAGTTCGCTGTTGCGGTAGTACACCGCGTGAATCGGCAGGCAAGCGTTGCTCAGGCGGTCGGCCAGCATGGTTTGCAGGCGCCCGGCGGCGATATCCGGGCCAACCAGAAAACCCGTCAGGCAGGCAATGCCCTGGCCGTCGATGGCCAGTTGGCGCAGGGTTTCGCCACTGGAGGCTGCCACGCTCGGCTGGATTGCCAAGCGGTCGCCCTCGGCATGCAGCAAGGGCCAACGATTGAGTACCGAGGGCTGGGTAAAACCGAGCAGGCTGTGCTGCGCCAGATCCGCCACGTTTTGCGGCGTGCCGTGGCTGGCCAGATATTCCGGGCTGGCGACCAGATGCTGCTGACCGAAGCCCAGCGCACGGGCATGCAGGGTCGAGTCGTTAAGGGTGCCGATGCGAATGGCGATGTCGGTGCGTTGTTCCAGCAGGTCGATAAATTGCTCGTTGCTGTTCAGCTCCAGCTGGATCTGCGGGTAGAGCCTGCGGAACTCGCCGATGTGCGGCAGGATCGCGTGCAACATAAAGGGCGTGGCGGCGTCGATGCGCAGGCGGCCGCTGGGGCTGGAACGGCGCAGGGCCAGGTCTTCTTCGAGTTGCTCCAGTTCGTGCAGTACTCGCCGGGCGCGGCCAAGAAACAGCCGGCCTTCCTCACTCAGCTCCATGCGCCGGGTGGTGCGGTTGATTAGGGTGGTCTGAAAGCGCGCTTCCAGTTTGCTCAGGGTACGGCTGACCGCCGAGGCGGCGGTGCCCAGTTGCACGGCGGCGGCGCTGATGGAGCCGCACTCGATCACGCTGACAAACACCAGAAGCTCATCGGAATTGGCTTTCATTTTTGCGCCTTAAGCAAGATTGGCTCGATCTTATCCATGTTTAGCGCAAAAGACTGCTGGCCGCGCCTGGGTTCGGGCCACTTAGCGTTGGGGGTGGTGACGGCTACGGTATTCGCCGGGGGTCAGGCCGCTCCATTGGCGAAAGGCGCGAAAGAACACGCTGGGTTCGGAGTAGCCAAGCAGCAAGGCGATTTCTGCCGCCGGCAGTTGGCTGTCGCGCAAATAACCCTCGGCCAGCTGCCGGCGGCTGTCGTTGAGCAATTGCTGGTAGCTGCTGCCTTCTTCGGCCAGGCGTCGTTGCAGGGTTCGTTCGCTGAGCTGCAAGGCTTGTGCGAGCTTGCTGCGGTCGGGCTCGCCCTGGCTCAGTTGGGCGCTCAGCAGGGCGACCACGCGGGCGCTGAGGCTTTCGCTGGGCAGCCGTGCCAGCAAGGCTTCGGCATGTTCACGCAGGAGGTTTTGCAGCGGTAGATTGGCTTGTGCCAGCGGCGCCTCGAGCAAGGCGCTGGGCAGAGCCAGGGCATAGTCGCTGGCGGCGAACTGCAGCGGGCAAGCAAAAACTTCTTGGTAAGCCTGCAGGTCGGCCGGCTGCGGGTGCATAAAGCGCGCGCCGAGCAGGTGAAAGTCCGCCAGCAGCGGGGCCATCAAACTTTGCCAAAACGCCATCAAGGCCAGCACCCGGGCGCGGGTGGCCGGCTGTTCGGGGTGTAGGGCTTGATAGACCAGCCACAGACGTTCGCCGTCGAGCTGCAGGCTGACTTCACCACCCTCGCCGGCCAGCCGTTGATAGCGCTGCACGGCCTGTAACGCCGCAGCGAGGGTCGGGCTGCTTTGCAACAAGTAGCCGAGCACGCTGAATTGTCCGGGTGCTAGGGCCTGGCCGATCAGCAGGCCGGCCTCAACCCCGTCGAGTTGACGCTGGATGGCCGCCCACAAAGCTTGCTGGTTGAGCAGCGGCACGCGGGCGTCGGGGTTGTCGAGGCTGGCGTTGCTCAAACCGCAGGCAGTCAGCAACTGCGCGCGCTGCAAGCCCAGGCGCACGGCGGCGTGCAGCACGGCTTGGGTCAGGCTGGCGCTGACTGAGGCAAGGTTGAGATCGTGAGTTGAGGATGGCATGCGTTGATGATGCCCAAGCCGGCGGCATAGCGAAAGCTTCTGTACCCGTTACCTGTTGCAGACCGATTCGTCGGCCGGACTCAGCAGGAGCGCACAGTCCGGCGCAAAACACCTAACCAGAACATGGCTCAGTGAACGCCAACGGCGCGCGGGGTGAGACTATTTACCCCAGGCGGCGCCGGCGCTATTGGGCACGGATGTGCCGGACGCTAGCTGTCGCGCAGCACATTGAGTTGTGGATCAATCCCGCTGCTGGCCTGGTTGAGGCGAATCTTCAGGGTTAGATCGGTGCG
>JAURXE010000439.1 GCA_030654635.1 Pseudomonas sp. | reverse complement strand
CGGATCATGGCCTACTCGGCTAAGTACGCCAGCGCCTATTACGGGCCGTTTCGCGATGCTGTCGGTTCGGCGGCCAATCTGGGTAAGGCCAACAAGGCCAGTTACCAGATGGACCCGGCCAATGGCGACGAAGCTTTGCATGAGGTGGCCGCGGATTTGGCCGAAGGCGCCGATATGGTCATGGTTAAGCCGGGCATGGCCTATCTGGATATTCTCTGGCGGGTTAAAACTGAATTTCGCGTACCGACTTTTGTCTATCAAGTCAGCGGCGAATACGCCATGCACATGGCCGCGATCCAGAACGGCTGGCTCGGCGAGGCGGTGATTCTCGAATCCTTGACCGCCTTCAAACGGGCCGGCGCCGATGGCATCCTGACGTATTTCGCTAAACGTGCGGCGCAACTGTTAAAACAGGGCCAGTAAGCCCCCTAGGACGAGCAAATGAATACCGAAGGACTCAGCGACAACCCCGTTCCCGCAGAGCCGCCCGTGGTGGCTGAAGTGCTGGAGGCGCTGGCGGCGGTTGAGCCAGTTGCCGCGCCGGCACCGGCGATCTATGTGGTGCCGGGGCTGGATGACAGCAGCCTGTATATACACCGTGAGCTGTCGCAGCTGAAGTTCAATATCCGCGTGCTGGAGCAGGCGCTGGATGAGTCCTATCCGTTGCTGGAGCGGCTGAAGTTTCTGCTGATCTTTTCCAGTAATCTGGATGAGTTCTTCGAGATTCGCGTCGCCGGGCTGAAGAAGCAAATCACCTTCGCCCGTGAGACCGCCGGAGCCGATGGCCTGCAGCCGCATCAAGTGTTGGCGCGGATTGCCGAGCTGGTGCACGAGCAGGTCGAGCGCCAATACGCGATCCTCAACGATGCGTTGTTGCCGGCCCTGGAAAAACACCAGGTGCGCTTTATCCGTCGCCGGCACTGGACGCCGAAACTGAAAGCCTGGGTGAGGCGTTATTTCCGCGATGAAATCGCGCCGATCATCACCCCGATTGGCTTGGACCCGACGCATCCCTTCCCCTTGTTAGTGAACAAGAGCCTGAACTTTATCGTCGAACTGGAAGGCATTGATGCCTTTGGTCGTGACTCCGGCTTGGCGATTATTCCAGCACCGCGCTTGTTGCCGCGGGTCATCAAGGTGCCGGAGGAGGTGGGTGGCCCTGGCGCTAATCATGTGTTCTTGTCGTCGATGATCCATGCGCATGCCGATGACCTGTTCCAGGGCATGAAGGTCAAGGGCTGCTACCAGTTCCGCCTGACCCGTAACGCCGACTTGGCGGTCGATACCGAAGACGTCGAAGACTTGGCACGCGCTCTGCGCGGCGAGTTGTTCTCGCGCCGCTATGGCGACGCGGTGCGTTTGGAAGTGGCCGACACCTGCCCGCAACACTTGGCCGACTACCTGCTCAAGCAGTTCAACCTGAGCGAGAGTGAGATGTACCGGGTCAATGGCCCGGTGAACCTGACGCGGCTGTTCAGCATCACTGGTTTGGCCAGCCACCCGGAGTTGCAATGCAAGCCGTTTACTCCAGTGATCCCCAAGTTGCTGCAAAACAGCGAGAACATTTTCAGCGTGATCAGCAAGCAGGACATTCTGCTGCTGCACCCTTTCGAGTCGTTCACCCCAGTGGTCGACTTGCTGCGCCAGGCCGCCAAAGACCCGCAAGTGTTGGCGGTGCGCCAGACCCTCTATCGCTCCGGGGCCAACTCCGAGATCGTCGATGCGCTGGTGGACGCCGCCCGTAACGGCAAGGAAGTGACGGCGGTTATCGAGCTGCGCGCGCGCTTCGATGAAGAGTCCAACCTGTTGCTGGCCAGCCGTTTACAAGCGGCCGGCGCGGTGGTGATTTACGGTGTGGTGGGGTTCAAAACCCACGCCAAGATGATGCTGATTTTGCGCCGCGAGAACGGCGAGATCGTTCGTTACGCCCATATGGGTACCGGTAACTACCACGCCGGCAACGCCAAGTTGTACACCGACTACAGCCTGCTGACCTCCGATGAAGCGCTTTGCGAAGACGTTTCCAAGCTGTTCAGCCAGCTGATCGGCATGGGTAAAACCCTGCGCATGAAGAAGCTACTGCACGCGCCCTTTACCCTGAAGAAGGGCATCCTCGACATGATTGCCCGGGAAACCGTGCAGGCCAGCGAAGGCAAGCCGGCGCACATCATGTTCAAGGTCAACTCGGTGACCGACCCGAAGATCATTCGTGCCCTGTATAAGGCCAGCCAGTGCGGCGTGAAGATCGACATGGTGGTACGCGGCATGTGCTGCCTGCGGCCGGGCGTGCCGGGCGTGTCGCACAATATCCATGTGCGCTCGATTATTGGTCGTTTCCTGGAGCACAGCCGCATCTACTACTTCTACAACGGTGGTGACGAGCAGCTGTACCTGTCCAGCGCCGACCTGATGGAGCGCAACCTCGACAAGCGTGTCGAGACCTGCTTTCCGATTGAGGGAAAACGCTTGCTGCTGCGGGTTAAGAAGGAGCTGGAGGCCTACTTGAGCGATAACACCCAGAGCTGGATTCTGCAGCCCGATGGTCGCTATCTGCGTAACAGCCCGAGTGGCAATCAGCATGCCCGTAACGCGCAGAACATGCTGCTGGAGAAACTCACCAGTCCTGCGCCGGTGCGTTAAGCGCGGCCCTGCTGTGCATAAAAAACGCCCCGAGCAGCTGCGCTGACGGGGCGTTTTTTATTGGGTGGCGAATGGCGTCATGCCGACCTGCAGCTAGCGCACCCGTAGATTGAAGCCGGTGCGGCTCAACCATTCGGCCTCTTGGGCGAAGTCGGCTTGAGTCAGCGGGTTGGCCTGTAGCCAGCCGTCGGGGAACTGCACATCCAGGCTTTGCGGCCCGGCAATCAGCTCGACCTGGGGCATCTCCTGACCGCCGCGGATATGGTGGAACAGAATCGCAAAACGCAGCAGTACACAGAGGCGCAGCAGCGTTTGGCTGTGGTCGCCAAAGTCGCCGAGTTTGTCGCGGGGGATATTGCGTCGGTGGCCGCGCACCAACAGCGCCAGCATTTGCTGGTCGAGCCGCGAGAAGCCGGCCAGGTCCGAGTGCTCGATCAGGTAGGCGCCGTGCTTGTGGTACTGGTAGTGCGCAATGTCCAGGCCCAGCTCATGCACCCGCGCCGCCCAGCTGAGCAACTCACGTTGCCAGTCGTCGCTGAGCTGCCAGGTCGAGGCGACCTTTTCCAGAGCGCTGAGGGCTTTGGCTTCAACCCGGGCGGCCTGTTCTAGGTCGACATGGTAGCGCTCCATCAGCGCGCCCAAGGTGCGCTCGCGAACATCTTCATGCACATGGCGACCCAGCAGGTCGTAGAGCACGCCTTCACGCAGGGCGCCTTCGGAGTGGTTCATGCTGGCAAGCTTCATGGCATCGAAGATGGCTTCCATAATCGCCAGGCCGGCCGGAAACACGCCGCGTCGATCCGGCTTGATGCCGTCCAGCTCGAGCTTGTCGACGTCGCCGAGCTTGAGCACCTTGCGCTTGAGCCAGGCCAAGCCTTGAGCGTTGACTTCACCATTGCCGTGCCCGGCGGCCTTGATCACCAGGCCAATCGAGCGAATGGTGCCCGAGGCGCCGAGGGCCTCTTGCCAGCCCAGTCGATGCAGGGCGTATTCGATGCCCATCAGCTCCAGGCGCGCCGCGGTATAGGCCTGGGCATAGCGGGCAGCGGTAATTTTGCCGTCGCGAAAATAGCGCTGGGTAAAGCTCACGCAGCCCATTTGCAGACTTTCACGCAGCAAAGGTTCGAAGCGCTGGCCGATAATAAATTCGGTGCTGCCCCCGCCGATGTCCACCACCAAACGTTTGCCCGGCGTGTCGGCGCTGCTGTGGGATACGCCGAGGTAAATCAGTCGGGCCTCTTCACGGCCGGAAATCACCTCCACCGGGTGACCGAGGATTTCTTCGGCGCGGCGGATAAACTCGCCGCAGTTACGCGCTTCGCGCAGGGCGTTGGTGCCGACAATCCGCACCGCGCCTTCCGGTAAGCCGGTAATCAGTTGGGCAAAGCGGCGCAGACAGTCGAGCCCGCGCTGAATGGCTTCTTCGCTGAGCAGGCGTTGATCGTCGAGCCCGGCGGCCTTGATCACCAGGCCAATCGAGCGAATGGTGCCCGAGGCGCCGAGGGCCTCTTGCCAGCCCAGGCGATGCAGGGCGTATTCGATGCCCATCAGCTCCAGGCGCGCCGCGGTATAGGCCTGGGCATAGCGGGC
>JAURXE010000437.1 GCA_030654635.1 Pseudomonas sp. | reverse complement strand
CAATGAGCGCTTCAACAGCGGCCGGGAAATTCGCCGACTGATCGAAGACCGCGCCTGGTGCGTCGACCAGATCCTGCGCGAAGCCTGGGCGCGCTTCGACTGGAGCCGCGAGGCCGAGATCAGCCTGGTGGCAGTCGGCGGCTATGGCCGTGGCGAGCTGCATCCGCACTCCGACATCGACCTGCTGATTCTGCTCGACAATGAAGACCAGGAGCTGTTTCGCGACTCGATCGAACAGTTTCTGATGCTGCTCTGGGACATCGGCCTGGAAGTCGGGCAAAGCGTGCGCTCGGTGGCCGAGTGCGCCGAAGAAGCCCGCGCCGACCTGACGATCATCACCAACCTGATGGAAAGCCGCACCATCGCTGGCCCCGAGCACCTGCGCCAGCGCATGCTGGAGGTCACCAGCCCTGAGCAAATGTGGCCGAGCAAGCACTTCTTTCTGGCCAAGCGCGATGAGCAAGCCGCCCGCCACGCCAAATACAACGACACCGAATACAACCTAGAACCCAACGTCAAAGGCTCGCCGGGCGGACTGCGCGACATCCAGACGATTCTCTGGGTGGCCCGTCGGCAATTTGGCACGCTGAATTTGCACGCCCTGGCAGCCCAAGGTTTTCTGGTGGAGTCAGAGTCGAGTCTCTTGTCGGCCTCGCAAGATTTTCTCTGGACGGTGCGCTACGCCCTGCACATGCTCGCCGGGCGCAGTGAAGACCGTTTGCTGTTTGACCATCAGCAGAAAATTGCTGGCTTACTGGGTTTTAGCGATGCCGATGGCAAGCTGGCCGTCGAGCAGTTGATGCAAAAGTACTACCGCGCGGTAATGGCAGTGGCCGAGCTCAACGACCTGATCATGCAGAACTTTGAAGAGGTGATACTGCGCCATTCCGAGAGTCTGCTGGCCGAGCCGCTGAACAATCGCTTCCAGGTGCGCAATGGCTTTCTCGAAGTCACCCACCCGGATGTATTCACCCGCACCCCCTTTGCGATTCTGGAAATCTTCGTGCTGATGGCGCAAACGCCGAATTTGCGCGGCGTGCAAGCCGACACCATTCGCCTACTGCGTGCCAGTCGGCCGCTGATCAACGACGAGTTCCGCCAGGACATTCGCAACACCAGCCTGTTTATCGAGCTGTTCAAGTCGGCCGAAGGCATTCACCGCAGCCTGCGGCGGATGAACCGCTTCGGCATTCTCGGCCGCTACCTACCGGAATTTGGCCGTATCGTCGGGCAGATGCAGCACGATCTGTTTCATATTTTCACTGTCGATGCGCACACCCTGAATTTGATCAAGCACCTGCGCAAACTGGGCAAGCCTGGAGTCAGCGAGAAATTCCCGCTGGCCAGCAAACTGATCGCCACCCTGCCCAAGCCCGAGCTGATTTACCTGGCCGGCCTCTACCATGACATCGGCAAAGGCCGCGGCGGCGACCACTCGGAACTCGGCGCGGTGGATGCCGAGCTGTTCTGTCAGCGCCACCAGCTGCCGGCCTGGGATTCGCGATTAATCGTCTGGCTGGTGAAAAATCACCTGGTGATGTCGACCACCGCCCAGCGCAAAGACCTCTCCGACCCGCAAGAGATTCACAATTTTGCCCAGCTGGTCGGCGATCAGACCCACCTCGACTATCTGTACGTGCTGACCGTGGCCGACATCAACGCCACCAACCCGACGCTGAGGAACTCCTGGCGCGCCAGCCTGTTGCGTCAGCTCTACACCGAAACCAAGCGGGCCTTGCGCCGCGGCCTGGAAAACCCTGTAGACCGCGAAGAGCAAATTCGCCTGACCCAGAACGCCGCCATCGATACCCTGGTGCGCGGCGGTAATGACCAGGACGAAGCCGAACAGCTCTGGTCGCAACTGGGTGATGACTACTTCTTGCGCCACACCGCCACCGACGTGGCCTGGCACACCGAGGCCATCCTGCAGCACCCGGCTGCCGCTGGGCCACTGGTACTGCTGAAGGAAACCACCCAGCGCGAGTTTGAAGGCGCCACGCAAATCTTCATTTACGCCCAAGACCAACACGACTTCTTTGCCGTGACCGTGGCCGCCATGGACCAGCTCAACCTGAGCATCCACGACGCACGCATCATCACCTCATCGAGCCAGTTCACCCTCGACACCTACATAGTGCTGGACGCCGACGGCGGCTCGATCGGTGACAATCCGGCGCGCAGCAAAGAGATCCGCCAGGGCTTGATTGATGCCCTAAAAAACCCCGACGACTACCCGACCATTATCCAGCGCCGGGTACCGCGCCAGCTCAAACACTTCGCCTTCGCCCCGCAGGTGAGCATCCACAACGACGCCCAACGCCCAGTCACGGTGCTCGAACTGACCGCCCCGGATCGACCGGGCCTGCTGGCACGGATCGGCAAGATCTTTTTAGACTTCGATCTGTCACTGCAAAATGCCAAAATTGCCACCCTCGGCGAGCGGGTTGAAGACGTGTTCTTTATTACCGATGCCCGCCACCAGCCACTGGCGGACCCCGAGCTGTGCGCCCGCCTGCAGGCCGCGATTACCGCCCAATTATCCGACGCCAACGATCAATCCGCCGCGCCAACAACAATACGTATTTAGGAAGTTGCAAACCCGATGAACAGTGCGCTCAAGCAGCTCCAACCCTACCCGTTCGAAAAACTCCGCGCCCTGCTGGCCGGCGTACAACCGGCCGAGCTGCCGGCGATAGCCTTGTCGATTGGCGAACCCAAGCATCGCTCGCCGGAGTTTGTCGCCACAGCGTTAGCCGCCAACCTCGATCAACTGGCGGTCTATCCAACCACCCTGGGGCTGTCGGCGCTGCGCGAGGCGATTGCCAGCTGGTGCGAGCGGCGCTTCGGCGTACCTGGCGGCTGGCTGGATGCGGCCAAGCACATCTTGCCGGTCAACGGCACCCGCGAAGCCCTGTTTGCCTTTACCCAGGCGGTGGTGGATCGCAGTGACGACGCCCTGGTGGTCAGCCCCAACCCTTTCTATCAAATCTACGAAGGCGCGGCCCTGCTCGCCGGTGCGCAGCCGCACTACCTGCCGTGCCTGGCCGAGCATGGTTTCAATCCAGATTTCGATGCAGTCACCCCGGACGTTTGGCAGCGCTGCCAGATTCTGTTTCTCTGCTCGCCGGGCAACCCCACCGGCGCACTGATCCCGCTGGCGGCCCTGGAAAAATTGATCGGCTTGGCCGACCAGTACGACTTCGTGATTGCCGCCGATGAGTGCTACAGCGAGCTGTATTTCGATGAGAGCACGCCGCCGGCCGGCCTGTTGAGCGCCTGCGTGAGCCTGGGCCGCAGCGACTTCAAGCGCTGCGTGGTGTTTCACAGCCTGTCCAAGCGCTCCAACTTGCCGGGCCTGCGCTCCGGTTTTGTGGCCGGCGACGCCGATATCCTGCAAGCCTTCCTGCTCTATCGCACCTACCACGGCTGCGCCATGTCGGTGCCGACCCAGCTGGCCAGCATCGCCGCCTGGAACGACGAAGATCACGT
>JAURXE010000432.1 GCA_030654635.1 Pseudomonas sp. | reverse complement strand
GGCTGCATGGCCGACAACTCAACACGCCAACCCTGACTGATACAGATCCGCCGCACCAGGGACAGCCCCAACCCCAGGCCGTCGCCACGCGCAGCGGCACCGCGAACGAAGGGTTGAAAAACATTCTCACGCTCGTCCTCGGCAATGCCAACGCCAGTATCCTCCACCACGAAACCTTGCCCATGCAGGCGCAATGTGATCTGCCCGCTATTGGTGTAATGCCAGGCATTACGCAGCAAATTACCCAGCACCGAATGCAAAAAAACTGCGTTAAAGCGCTGCTCGGTAACGTCACCGCGCTGGTAAAAAAACTGCAGGCCCTTGCTTTCCATCGGTTCGCGCCAATGCTGCACCAACTCATCGGCGATACTGCTGAGGCTGCGCTGGCTCGACAGGTCGGAGTCCTGCTCCGGTTCGCGCGCCAGCAACAGAAAGGTCTGCACCAGCTCGCGCATACCGTCCGTGGCACGACCGATACGCTGTACCTGAGCCTGCGCGCGGGTATCTAGACTGGGATTGGCCTGCAATAGTTCACAGGAGCTGGCCAGTACCATCAACGGCGTACGCAGTTCATGACTGACGTCGCTGGTAAACAGCTGCTCACGCTTGAGCGCATGGCGTAACAAACCCAGCGTATCGTCGAAGGCGGCGGCTAACTGCCCGACTTCATCGCTGGCATAATCGGGCGCCAATGGGGGCGCCAGCGCCAGCAACTGATCTCGCTCTCGGACCTGCTGTGCGAGGCGCACCACCGGCTCAATCACTTTGCGCGACAGCAGCCAGCCGAGCAGCATGGCCAAGCCAATGCTGACGATGAAACCGACCAGCACCACCGAGTACAACGCCTGCTCGCGATCTTCAAAACTGCTCTGATCTTGCAACAACACATACTGCCGCCCGGCAACCTGACGAACGAAGGCGTGATAAGAGGACTTGCCGTGAAAAACCTCTTGAAACCCCTGCGGCAAATCATTCAAGTAGTCCGGCAAGGCAAATTTCCCAGGGCCTGCGGAAAAATAAAATAACTGATCGGGCTCTGGCTTATGCCGCCAGTCTTCAATATTGCTCATCAACAACATGCGGTCCAAGTCGCCCCGCAACACACCTGAGAGCAAGCGTTCCTCCATGACATGCACCGCTTGCATGATGCCCCAGCTGAAAGCGCCGCCAACCAGCAAGGTCATTAGCACAAAAGCGATCACAATGCGCTGTGACAGGCCTTGCTTAAACTCCATCAGCCGCCTCCACCAAGCGATAGCCCACGCCGTGCACGGTATGCAACAAGGCGTGGGCAAAGGGTTTATCAATCACTTGGCGTAACTGGTGGATATGACTGCGCAAGCTGTC
>JAURXE010000430.1 GCA_030654635.1 Pseudomonas sp. | reverse complement strand
CCCAGCTCGCCAAGTGCCTGCATGGTCTGCTGCACCTGATCAATACGGCGCATCACCGCGGTTTCGGTCAGTTCAAACTCCAGCCACTGCGCCTCGACGCCGCGCTCGGCGATCAGCCGGCTGAGGGTCGGCAGCAACAAGCTGTCCTGGAACTGGCGAAACGACAAATTGATCGCCATGTGCAGCGGCGGCAGGCCCCGTCCGAGTAGCCACTGCATGTCGCGCAGAGCACGGGAAATGACCCAGTAACCGAGCGGTACGATCAGCCCGGTTTCTTCCGCCAGCGGGATAAATCCATCCGGGCCGAGCAAACCATGCTGGCTGTGCTGCCAACGCACCAAGGCTTCCAGCCCGAGCACCTCCCCCGTGTGCAGGCATAGTCGCGGCTGGTAATGCAGCTCCAGTTCATCGCGGCGCAGGGCCCGGCGCAATTGGCTTTCCAGCTCGGCCCGACTCTGTTCGCTGCGGCTATTGCGCGGGTCAAACAGGCTAAAACTGCAGCCTGGGTTGTGTTTGGCTTGCTGCATGGCGATGTGCGCGTGCCACATCAGCGAGTCGGCGCCGACCTCGGCACTGGCCAAGGCCACACCGAGACTGGCGCCGATTAGCAAGCTCTCGCCATCGACCCAATAGGGTTCGGCCAAAGCGTGAGTAATTTGCTCAGCCAGGCGCTCGGCGCGCGTCGGATCGCGGCGCACATCGAGCAACAGGGCAAATTCGTCGCCACCCAGACGGGCCAGTTGATCGCAGCCTTCCAGCTGCGCTTTCAGTCGCGCCACCACTTGCAGCAGCAGGCGATCGCCGGCCTGATGGCCGAGGGCATCGTTGGCGTGGCGAAAGTTATCTAAGTCCAAATGCGCCAGGGCAAAACCGCAACCGGCGAATTCGCTCAACTGCACGCTGAGCAAGGTCTGAAAACCCTGGCGATTGGCGATGCCGGTCAGCGGATCCTGCTCGGCTAAGCGCTGCAGGGTGCTTTTTAATTTGGCGTTTTCTGCCGCGTAGCGCATGCAGCGGCGCAATACCGGCGCCGTTAAGGAGCTGCGCACCAGCCAGTCGCAGACCCCGGCCGGGGCCAGCTCGGGCTCGGCTTCCAGCAGCAATACGGTCGGTAACGGACAATGCCCCAGCGCCGGCAAACACTCGGGGGTGCACAGCAGCAAGCCCTGATGGGGCTGATCAAACAGGCTGCAGGCGGCCTCCCATGAAGGGACAGTAATCAGCGACGATGGGCTAGCCAGTTGCGCCAAGGCATCGCGCAAAGGTTGCGCCCACTCGGCGGACTCGGTCAGCAGGACTAATTGCAGATCAACATGCGCGGACAAACAACCCCCCAAGGGTCAAAAAATAGTGGTGGTATTGGCTGCCACCTGCGCCGTTATCGGCGTCATTTTGTGCGCGCGTCCCTGTGCAACGGCGATTAGCTTGCGCGAAAGCTGGGGCCTCGGCAACCGCCAAGACCCGGCACATGCGTACTTAATCGCCGCAAAGCGCCGAACACCACACATTCTGCGCACGCCAGCCGAGCTTCCCAGCGGTCACTGCTAGCGCCTCGAGCCTGCTAAAATGCCCGCCCTCCTCCGCTGGGCCTTTCGTCGATGTCGCGCCTCAATCCCAGGCAGCAAGAAGCCGTCCACTACATCAATGGGCCACTGTTGGTGCTCGCCGGTGCCGGCTCCGGCAAGACCAGCGTGATTACCCGCAAAATCGCCTATTTGGTGCAGCACTGTGGCATGCGCGCCCAGCATATTCTGGCCATGACCTTTACCAACAAGGCCGCCCGCGAGATGAAAGAGCGGGTCGGCAGTCTGCTCAAGGGCGCCGAAGCGCGCGGCCTGACGGTGTCGACCTTTCACAACCTGGGGATGAACATCATCCGCAAGGAATACGCGCGACTGGGCTACAAACCAGGCTTCTCGATTTTCGATGAGACCGACGTCAAAGCCCTGCTCAGCGACCTGATGCAAAAAGAGTACGCCGGCGACGACGGCGTCGATGAAATCAAGAACATCATCGGCTCCTGGAAAAACGACCTGATCATGCCCACCGAGGCCTTGGAGCAGGCGCGCAACCCCAAAGAGCAAACCGCCGCCATCGTCTACCTGCACTACCAGCGCACCCTCAAGGCCTACAACGCGGTGGATTTTGACGACCTGATTCTGCTGCCGGTGAAGCTGTTCCAAGTGCACAGCGACATCCTGGAAAAATGGCAAAACAAGGTGGGCTACCTGCTGGTGGACGAATACCAGGACACCAACGCCAGCCAGTATTTGCTGGTCAAACTGCTGGTCGGTTCGCGCAATCAGCTCACCGTGGTCGGCGACGATGACCAGTCGATCTACGCCTGGCGCGGCGCGCGGCCAGAAAACCTGATGCTGCTGAAAGACGACTACCCGTCGCTGAAAGTGGTGATGCTCGAGCAGAACTATCGCTCCACCAGCCGCATCCTCAAATGCGCCAACACCCTGATCGCCAACAACCCCCACGCCTTCGAGAAAAAGCTCTGGAGCGAGATGGGCCACGGCGATGCGATCCGAGTGATTCGATGCCGTAACGAGGACGCCGAGTGCGAACGGGTGGCGATGGAAATCCTCACCCTGCATTTAAAAACCGACCGGCCCTACAGCGATTTCGCCATCCTCTATCGCGGTAACTACCAAGCCAAGCTGATGGAGATGAAGCTGCAGCACCACCAGATTCCCTATCGGCTGTCCGGCGGCACCAGCTTCTTCGCCCGCCAGGAAGTCAAAGACCTGATGGGCTACTTTCGCCTGCTGGTCAACCCGGATGACGACAACGCCTTCCTGCGGGTGATCAACGTGCCGCGCCGCGAAATCGGCTCCACCACCCTGGAAAAACTCGGCAACTACGCCACCGAACGCAAGACATCAATGTACAACGCCAGCGACGAAGTCGGCCTCGGCGAACACCTCGACAGTCGTTACAGCGAGCGCCTGCAACGCTTCAAACGCTGGATGGACGGCATTCGCCAGCAGTGCGCGCAGAGCGAGCCGATAGCCGTGCTGCGCAGCATGGTGATGGACATCGACTACGAGAGTTGGCTGCGGCAGAACGCCTCCAATGACAAGGTCGCCGATGCACGGATGGGCAATGTCTGGTTCCTGATCGAGGCGCTGAAGAACACCCTGGATAAGGATGAAGACGGTGGCATGACCATCGAGGACGCCATCGGCAAGCTGGTGTTGCGCGACATGCTCGAGCGCCAGCAGGAAGAAGAAGACGGCGCCGACGGCGTGCAGATGATGACCCTGCACGCCTCTAAAGGCCTGGAATTTCCCTATGTGTTTATCCTCGGCATGGAGGAGGAAATCCTCCCGCACCGTTCCAGCATCGAAGCCGATACGGTTGAGGAAGAGCGCCGTCTGGCCTACGTCGGCATCACCCGTGCGCGACAGAACCTGGCCATGACCTTTGCAGCCAAACGTAAACAATACGGCGAGATCATCGAGTGCACCCATAGCCGTTTTCTCGATGAGCTGCCCCAGGAAGAGCTGGAATGGGAAGGCCATGAAGATGCGCCAGTGGAGGTCAAGGCCGCCCGCGGCAACAACGCCCTGGCGGATATTCGTGCGTTGTTAAATAGGTAATGGCTGTAGCTGCACTGGCGATTGCCAAACCTAGAAAATCGCCCAAACACAGAATTGATTCAACATCCGCAATGAACCACTGCCAAACAGAGGGCAAGCCCATGCAAGCACTGCAACAAAAGATTCGCGACGAAGGCAGCGTGCTCTCTGAGCAGGTACTCAAGGTCGATGCATTTCTCAATCATCAGATCGATCCGCGACTGATGCAGCAAATCGGTCACGAGTTTGCCCTGCGTTTTCGCGACCAAGGCATCACCAAGATAGTCACCATCGAAGCCTCGGGCATTGCCCCGGCGGTGATGGCCGGGTTGGAACTCGGGGTGCCGGTGATTTTTGCGCGTAAATACCAATCCCTGACCCTGCGCGAGAATCTGCTGACCTCCAGCGTGTTCTCCTTCACCAAACAAACCGAGAGCACTATCGCCATTTCCGCCAAGCACCTGACGGCGGCCGATCACGTGCTGATCATCGATGACTTTCTGGCCAACGGGCACGCCGCCAAGGCGCTGATTGACCTGATCGAACAGTCCGGCGCCAGCATTGCCGGGATCGGCGTGGTGATCGAAAAGTCCTTCCAGCGCGGCCGCGCCGAGCTGGATGCCTTGGGCTTTCGCGTCGAATCACTGGCGCGCATCAGCTCGCTGGCCAATGGGCAGGTGAGCTTTATCGACTGACTGCAAGCAAAACGCAGGCAGAAAAAAACCGCCCGAGGGCGGTTTTTTCATTCCGGCTTAACTTACAGGCCGGACATTT
>JAURXE010000426.1 GCA_030654635.1 Pseudomonas sp. | reverse complement strand
CAGTTGCTGCTGAAAAGCGGTGTTTTTGTGGCTGGCCTTGGTCATCAGGCGACCCAGCATCCACAGCAAGAAACGAAACTTCATCGGCGCATCCGCTAGCAACGGGGGGATTAAAACGGCGGCGCAGTTTAGCGTTTTGCGGGGAACTGCGGTCAGCCTAAAGTTCGGTTGTCCGGGGCCTGGCGACCCCGGACTAGCAGCCTGTCGGACTTAACCGTTCGTAGCGAGGGAAAGACCGGCTTGAGGCAGTTTTTGCGCTCTTTTGAGGCGAATAGTCATTCTATTCAACGATAAAGAGCGCAGAAAATGACCAAGTCCGGCTTTTACGCAGTAGGACAGCGTTAAGTCCGACAGGCTGCTAGCACTCAGTTGACTGAGTCTTTCAGCGCTTTACCCGGCTTAAAGGCCACGGTGTTGCTGGCTTTGATGGTTACCGGCTCGCCGGTTTGCGGGTTTTTACCCGTGCGTGCACCGCGATGGCGCTGCACGAAAGTGCCGAAACCCACCAGGGTGACACTGTCTTTACGGCCCAGTGCAGTGGAGATTTCGTCGAGTATGGCGTTGAGCACGCGAGCAGCTTGATCTTTGGTCAGATCAGCCTGTTCTGCGATGGCAGCGGCGAGTTCAGGTTTACGCATAAAAGCCTCTTTGTAGACGGTTTATTGTTGTTGTGTCCGTGCGGTTCTTCCCGAACCGCGACCAAGGCGCCGCAGCAGCTCTAAGCTGCGGCAGACCCCGGGAGAATGGCATGCGCCCGCCACTGGCGCCAGCCTTGTCCGACACTCTGGGGCGGCATAAACGCCGCTAAACCGACAAAAGTCCCGGCATTTACGCCAACAGCGCTGGCAGCTCGCGATTGAGCGCCAGTTTTTCCTGCACGGCCGTACCGGTTAACGCATAACCGAGCAAGCGCCCTTCGGCGTCGCGACACAGCGCCTTGATGTCCTGGCCTGCGCCCGTCACCACCCATTCGCCAGTCACGCCGCGCAGTGGCGGCGAGACCACCAAGGGGCACACCGGGGTTTTTACCGTTACCGGCATGGGCCCGTAGCTGACCGCCGTCGGCTTGCCCGCCAGGGTTTGCGCCAGGGCGCGAGCACAGGCCATCAGCGGCATCACATAGAGCAGATTGAGGCCATCGACTTCGGCGCAATCGCCTAGGGCGAAGATGTTCGCGTGGGAGGTCTGTAATTGGCGATCCACCACCACCCCGCGATTAACTGCCAAGCCTGCGGCGGCGGCCAAGTCGATCCGCGGGCGCAAGCCGATGGCCGACAGCACCAGGTCGCAGGCGACTTGCGTGCCGTCCGACAGGTGCGCCTGCAAGCCGTCGTCGCTGCGCTGCAAGCTAGTCAAGACCGGACCGAGGTGGAAACGCGCGCCGAGGCTTTCCAGCCCCGCCTGTACCGCCGCGGCGGCGGCCGGATGGAGCAAGCCGGGCATCACCTGCTCGCACGGCGCCACCAGTTCGACGCTGTAACCGCCCAAGCTCAGGTCGTTGGCAAACTCGCAACCGATCAAACCGGCGCCGAGCAGCAGCACGCGCTTCTTGCCAGCAGCCGCAGCGCGAAAGCGTGCGTAGTCTTCCAGGTCATTGATCGGGAACACCGCGTCTTGCGCATCGCCCGCCACCGGCACGCGGATCACCTCGGCGCCCCAGGCCAGAATCAGGTCGCGATAGGCCACCGCTTCGTCGCCAATCCACAACTGCTGATGGCCCGGATCGATGCCACTGATGCGCGTATGGGTGCGAATCTCGGCATTCAGTTGCTCGGCCATGGCGCCGACCTCGGCCATGCTCAGGCCGTCGGCATCCTTGTTTTTGCCAAAGCCGGTGGACAGCATGGGCTTGGAGTATGAGCGGCCGTCATCGGCGGTAATCAGCAGCAGCGGCGTTTGCGCATCCAGCTTGCGAAACTCCTTGGCCAGGTTGTAACCGGCCAGGCCGGTGCCAATTATCACCACGGGTGCGCTCATAAAAACTCCACAAATAAAAATAAGGCGGCCACATGGCCGCCATTTAACTCACTGCGCTAGCCTACTCGCCCGCCGCTTAACCTCAGCAGCCGGCGGCAACTTACCGGCAGCGGTTATTAGTTAATTTCGATCATCTCGAAATCCAACTTGCCGACGCCACAGTCCGGGCACAGCCAATCCGCGGGCACATCTTCCCAGCGGGTACCGGCAACAATACCGTCGTCCGGCCAGCCCATCGACTCGTCATAGATCAGCCCACAGACCACACATTGCCACTTCTTCATTTACTGCAACCTCAGCACACTTAAAATTGTCGGACAATTATTAGACACGACTCAGGCCGCTTTGTACTGACTGGCACGCTCAGAAGCAAGTGCCAGCGATCCGCCCAACCTTTGGCCGGGGGCCCAGGCCGGCCCGCCAAGCGTGTTAAGCTGAGCCCATTATCTGCCTGCCAGTTACCACCAATGCCTACTGCCACGCCACCTGCAGCCCATCCCGCAACAGCCCACTGGCTGAGCGCTAGCCAACTGCCAGCACCACCCAGTGCCCTGCAGTGCGACTGGCTGCTCGATCAAGGCTCGCTGACCCGCCGCCTGACCAAGTTAGCCGACGGGCAATTTAGCGTGCTGCCCTTGCTGGAAGGCTGGCAGGTTTTACGCAGCGATGAATGCCTGGCGCTCAAGGTGCCCGAGGGCAGCCAGGGCTGGGTGCGCGAGGTGTATTTGCGCGGCCATGCTCAACCTTGGGTGTTCGCCCGCAGCGTCGCGGCCCGCAGTGCGCTGGAAGGCTCCGGGCTGGACTTGGCGCACCTGGGCAATCGCTCACTGGGCGAGTTGCTGTTTAGCGACCAGGCCTTTACCCGCGGCCCCCTGCAAGCCTGCCACTACCCCGCCGCCTGGCTGCCCAGCGCGGTACGCAGCGAGCAGCTCTGGGCCCGTCGCTCAGGTTTTAGCCGGGGTGCACTGGCACTGTTGGTGGTCGAGGTGTTTCTGCCCAGCCTCTGGCAGCATGTGGCGAGCCGCGCCCCCCTGAACTCATAGAAAACTCGCGCAGTTCGCCCGGAGCCTGTCGATGTACCAACGCCTGCTAAAAGACCTCAACCGCCTGCACCCGCGCGCCTGGGACTTTGTCCAGCTGATGCGTCTGGACAAACCCATCGGCATTTACCTGCTGCTGTGGCCAACCCTGTGGGCGCTGTGGATCGCCGCCAAAGGCGTGCCGAGCGCGGCCAATTTGCTGATTTTCATCTTCGGGGTGATCTTGATGCGCAGCGCCGGCTGTGTGATCAACGACTACGCCGACCGCAACTTCGACGGCCACGTTAAACGCACCGAGGCCCGGCCGCTGGCCAGTGGCAAGGTGCAACCACGCGAGGCCCTGGTGTTGTTCGGCGGGCTGCTGGCGATCAGCTTTGCACTGGTGTTGTGCACCAACAGCAGCACCATTTGGCTGTCGTTCGGCGCCGTCGCGCTGGCCGCCTGCTACCCCTTTATGAAGCGCTACACCTACTACCCGCAAGTGGTACTGGGGGCGGCGTTCTCCTGGGGCATCCCCATGGCCTTTACCGCGCAAACCGGCGAATTGCCGGCCACGCTATGGCTGCTGTACCTGGCCAATTTGCTGTGGACGGTGGCCTACGACACCTACTACGCGATGGTCGATCGCGACGACGACCTCAAGGTCGGGGTCAAATCTACCGCTATTTTATTTGGCGACGCCGACCGCTTAATCATCGGCTGCCTGCAAGGCTTGGCGCTGCTCTGCCTGTTGTTAGCCGGGGCGCGCTTCGAGCTGGGCGCCTGTTACTACCTGGGCCTGGCCGTGGCCACCGGCTGCTTTGCCTGGCAACTCTGGAGCACCCGTGAGCGTGAGCCGCAGGCCTGCTTCGCGGCGTTTTTGCACAACCACTGGGCCGGGCTGGCGATCTTTCTCGGCATAGTTGCCGACTACGGGATGCGTTAAGCGTCACCGGGTATTTCAGGATGTAACATCACTGCAATAATTTCGTTATCTAATGCGAGCTAAGACAGCGAATGACCCGAGGTTTGATCCATGGTTGGCAAGAACATTCTGATCGTTGATGACGAAGCGCCGATTCGCGAGATGATCGCGGTGGCGCTGGAGATGGCCGGCTACAACTGCCTGGAAGCAGAAAACGCACAGCAGGCTCACGCCATCATTGTCGACCATCAACCCGACCTGATTCTGCTCGATTGGATGCTGCCCGGCACCTCCGGCATTGAGCTGGCTCGGCGGCTCAAGCGCGAAGAGCTGACGGTGAATATCCCGATCATCATGCTCACCGCCAAAGGCGAAGAGGACAACAAGATCCAAGGACTGGAAGTTGGTGCCGACGATTACATCACCAAGCCTTTCTCGCCCCGTGAGCTGGTCGCCCGTCTGAAAGCCGTGCTGCGCCGTGCCGGCGTTAGCGACAATGAAACGCCAATCGAGATCGGCGGCCTGCTGCTCGACCCGATCAGCCACCGGGTTACCATCGACGGCAAGCCCGCCGAGATCGGTCCGACCGAATACCGTCTGCTGCAATTTTTCATGACCCACCAGGAGCGCGCCTACACCCGCGGCCAGCTGCTCGATCAGGTCTGGGGCGGCAACGTCTATGTCGAGGAGCGCACCGTCGACGTGCACATCCGCCGGCTGCGCAAAGCCCTGGGCGAAGCGTATGAAAACCTGGTGCAAACCGTGCGCGGCACCGGCTATCGGTTCTCGACAAAAAGCTAACAACTCGCTCAAGATTGGCCTGTGCAGGACATTCGTAGGCTGGGCTTTGGCCCACCGAGATAGCCGCGTTTAGAGACACTGGGTGCAAGCCCAGCCTCGATGGGTACTTAGCCTATTTTTACCGCAGCAGGCCTAGAACAGTGTCTAATCTGCGTTATTTGCGCATCGGTACGCCAGCCATGGACATCCCCACCAAGTGAATTACAACTGGCGCGGCGCCGTCATTCGCCGTCTGTTATTGCTCATCGGCGTCTGCCTGCTGCTCGGTTTTCTCAGCGGTTATTACGCCTGGGCGCTGGTGCTCGGCCTGAGCCTGTACCTGGGTTGGAACCTCAATCAACTGCAACGCCTGCACGCCTGGCTCAAGCAACACCAAGCCGATGAATCGCCGCCGGATGGCTACGGTCTGTGGGGCGAAATCTTCGACAACATCTACCACCTGCAACGCCGCGACCAACGGGCCCGTGGCCGCTTGCAGGCGGTAATCGATCGCTTTCAGGAATCCACCGCCGCGCTCAAAGACGCAGTGATCATGCTCGACCGCGACGGTAATCTGGAGTGGTGGAACCTCGCCGCCGAAACCCTGCTGGGCCTGAAAAGCCCGCAAGACAGCGGCCAGTCGATCGGCAACCTGGTGCGTCATCCGCGCTTTAAAGAGTATTTCGAGCAAGGCAAATACAACGAACCACTGGAGCTGCCGTCGCCGATCAATGATCGCCTGCGGGTGAATTTTCAGATCACCCGCTACGGCAACGACGACCACCTAATGCTGGTGCGCGACGTCACCCGGGTGCATCAGCTGGAGCAGATGCGCAAAGATTTTGTCGCCAACGTCTCCCACGAACTGCGCACGCCACTGACGGTGATTGCTGGCTATCTGGAAACCCTGCTCGACAACGTCGAGGAGGTGAATCCGCGCTGGCGCCGTGCCCTGCAACAGATGCAACAGCAAGACCGGCGCATGCAGACGCTGCTTAACGACCTACTGATGCTGGCCAAACTGGAAGCCACCGACTACCCGGCCGACAACCAGCCGGTCTCGGTTGATTTGCTCTTGCTGTCGATCAAGGCCGACGCACTGGCCTTGTCCGGCGCGCGCCAGCACCGCATCAGCCTGGAGGCCGATGCCACACTGCAGCTCAAAGGCAGCGAGGCCGAATTGCGCAGCGCCTTTTCTAACTTGGTGTTTAACGCGGTCAAATACACGCCCGACGAGGGCACTATCCAGATCCGCTGGTGGAGCGACGCTGCCGGGGCGCACCTGAGCGTACAAGACAGCGGGCTGGGCATTGAAGCCAAGCATCTGCCGCGCCTGACTGAGCGTTTCTATCGGGTCGACTCCAGCCGCAACGCCAGCACCGGCGGCACCGGCCTGGGGCTGGCAATCGTCAAACACGTACTGATGCGCCACCGCGCCCGCCTAGAAATCAGCAGCGTGATCGGCAAGGGCAGCACTTTTACCTGCCACTTCGCGCCCCAGCAAATCGTTAGCCGCTAATTCAGCGGCACATTCAAGTGCTATGTACCCGTTATCTGTTGAATCCCCCACCACCTACAAAGGCTGCGGCCTGCGCAACGCATAACCGCTACATAGTAAAACTCAAGACTGGGCAATTCATGCCTCAGCCGCTAGGCTAGTAAGCCTGCTCACTGCCGCGCAGCATTTCAATTTAACTACCCGGAATCATTGAATCACCTTTATGGACCCTTCCACTAGCTACACCGCCGCCTCCTACTTTGCCGACTTTGGTCTTATCTTTTTCGCCTTGCTGCTGGTCTTGCTTAACGGCTTTTTTGTTGCCGCCGAGTTCGCCATGGTCAAGCTACGCGCCACCAAAGTCGAAGCCATCGCCCAAGCCAATGGCTGGCGCGGACACATTCTGCGCACCGTCCACAACCAATTAGACGCCTATCTATCAGCCTGCCAACTGGGCATCACCCTCGCCTCCTTAGGCCTGGGCTGGGTCGGCGAACCGGCCTTCGCGCACCTACTGACCCCACTGCTGGAATACGCAGGCATCGACTCGCCGACCCTGGTGCATGGCATCGCCTTCTTCTGCGCTTTTTTCATTATTTCTTACCTACACATAGTAATCGGCGAGCTGGCGCCCAAGTCCTGGGCGATTCGCCAACCGGAACTGCTGTCACTGTGGACGGCCGCTCCGCTGTACCTGTTCTACTGGGCCATGTACCCGGCAATTTATCTGCTCAACGCCAGCGCCAACAGCATTTTGCGCATCGCCGGCCAAGGCGAACCCGGCCCGCACCACGATCACCACTACAGCCGCGACGAGCTAAAACTGATTTTGCACTCCAGCCGCGCCCAAGACCCCAGCGACCAAGGCATGCGCGTACTGGCCTCGGCGGTGGAGATGGGCGAACTGGAAGTGGTCGATTGGGCCAACTCCCGGGAAGACCTGATCATCCTCGAGCACGATGCTTCGTTGAGTGAGATTCTCACCCTGATCCGCCGCTACAAATACAGCCGCTACCCGGTGCACGACGCCAACAAAGACGAGTTCATCGGCCTGCTGCACATCAAAGACCTGCTGCTGGCCTTGGCGGCGCTGGAAAGCATGCCGGAAACCTTCAACCTCAGCGAACTGCTGCGCCCGCTGGAGCGGGTCTCCAAGCACCTGCCCCTGAGTCAGTTGCTGGAGCGCTTTCGCCAGGGCGCCGTGCACTTCGCTCTGGTCGAAGAAGCCGACGGCAAGGTGATTGGCTACCTGACCATGGAAGACGTGCTGGAAGTCTTGGTCGGCGATATCCAGGACGAACACCGCAAGACCGAGCGCGGCATCCTCACCTACCAGCCGGGCAAACTGCTGGTGCGCGGCGACACCCCGCTGTTCAAGATCGAACGCCTGCTCGGCGTCGATCTCGATCACCTAGAGGCGGAAACCCTGGCCGGACTGATCTACGAAAGCCTCAAGCGCATGCCCGATGAGGAAGAGGTGCTGGAGGTCGAAGGCCTGCGCATCGTCATCAAAAAAATGCGCGGCCCGAAGATAGTGCTGGCCAAGGTGCTCAAGCTCGATTGAGTTCGTCCGCCACGCAATAAGCAAGTCGCCTGGATATCTGCTCGGTGGTAAATGAGTCGCAGTTTCCCACCCTACGTGCCTTGCTCTTGGCGGACTAAAGTCCGCCCATTAGCTTAATCATCAGACTGAGCAACGGGGATTAAGATGGCCTTTATCATTTCGGCGGACCGCGCCAGGGTTTTCCTCAATCGGTATCGCGACCGGCTTTGGGTAAAGCCTTTGGCCGTTTGCCTGCTATCGATCGCGATGGTGTTCGCCGCAAAGCTTGCTGATGGCACCACCTTAGCGCAGGTAGTGCCTGTGATTACAGCGGACTCCATCGAGACATTACTGTCCATCATGGCCGCAAGTATGTTGGTGATTGCCACTTTTTCGGTGGCGTCCATGGTGTCGGCTTACGCTTCGGCAAGCAGCACAGCAACGCCACGGTCATTTACCTTGGTCGTCGCCGACGACGCCTCCCAGAACGCCCTTTCGACCTTTGTGGGCGCATTCATTTTTAGCATCGTGGCGCTCACCGCGGCCAAGAACAGCTACTTCGAAACAGCTGGCCTGTTCATCCTGTTCGTTTTGACCTTGACCGTATTCGGCGTGGTCATCATTACGTTTGTCCGCTGGGTTGACCGCATCGCTCGCCTTGGACGCATGGGATCGACGATCGGCAAGGTTGAAGCGGCGACCGTACAGGCCCTGCAGCGGCGGCGGGATATGCCAACCCTTTGCGCGGCCCCAGCGCGATCCCAAGTCAGCGGGCAAGCCGTGTTCGCGACGAGCGTGGGTTACGTGCAGCACATCGACATCGCCACGCTCCAGACGTGGGCGCAGACAAACCAGGTGCGGGTGCAGGTAGCGGCGCTGCCGGGCACCTTCGCGGCGCCAGGCCGGGCACTCGCCTACGTCATCAGCAGCCCAGATGATCAACCCCAGGCGGACTGTAAGGCTGTAGTCGCGTCGTTCAAGATCGGCGGCTCGCGGTTTTTCGACGACGATCCGCGATTTGGTTTGGTGGTGCTGTCGGAGATCGCCGGTCGCGCCTTGTCGCCCGCCGTAAATGATCCCGGCACGGCAATCTATATCATCGGCACACTGGTGCGGCTGTTTGCAGCATGGAGCGGGGTCGGAACAACTGACACTGAACAGGTGCCGAAGTACGACCGCGTAGAAGTGCCCGAAGTCTCGGTGCGGGACATGTTCGATGACGCGTTCACCGCCATTGCCCGTGATGGCGCCGGCACGGTCGAGGTGGCAGTGCGGCTGCAAAAAGCGCTGCACGCGCTTGCCTCGCTCGATGATCCAGCAATGCGAGAAGCCGCCGAGTACCACGGGCAGTTGGCGCTCAAGCGCGCGCAGGCTGCGCTGGCTATGCCTGAAGACTTGACGGCCGTACGCGACGCGGCCAAGTTCGCGGCGTCGTCCGCTTCGTCAGTAACTGCGCGAGCCAAACTGCTAGAGCGGAGCTGAGAATGCTTGATTCTCCCGACGCGCCACCTAACAAAGCGCTGTCGCGGCCCTGTTGAGCCGGCGGCAAAGCCCGCTTACTTGCCTACCTGGGCGAAGTTCGGCAGCTCACCGACGGGCTGATTGAACTCGTAGGGGATCGACTCCAGCGCAAGGCCGACGTTGCGCTGCACCACGAAGTGCAGGTGCGCGCCGGTGCTGTTGCCGGTGTTGCCGGAGCGCGCGATCAGGCTACCCACCTCGACCCGCTGGCCTTCCTGCACCGTCACCGACTGACGCATCAAATGCAGGTAGACACCCATGGTGCCGTCGTCATGCAGGATGCGCACAAAGTTACCGGACGGATTGTTGCCGCGTCCGCTCTGGTGATTCTCTATTTTTACCACCATGCCGGCGCGCGCCGAGAGAATCGGCGTGCCTTCCGGCATGGCGATGTCCATGGCGTAACGGCCCTTGGCGGTGAAGTGGCTGTAACGACCATTGGCGCCCTGGGTCAGCCGGAACGGCCCACCACTCCAAGGCAGTGGGTAGTTGTAGAGCACGGGCTGCAAGCGTGGGTCACCTAAGGCGGTGCGCAACTTGGCCTTGTAGTGCATGGGTTTGCTGGCATCCAGCGGCGCCAGGGTGACCAAGCGGATTTTGCTGCGCGGCGGCAACACCCAGCGAATCGGTTTGTCCGGCACGCCGCCAGCGTTGTCCAGGCGGTCCAGACGCAGTTCGATTTCCACCGGGGCATATAGGTCGTTATTGACCAGCAGGGTTTCGCCGGCGTCGTGCTTTTGCGTTTCGAGTTTCACCTGTTGGTCGATGTGTTCAACCATGCGGTCACGAAACACGAACACCTGGGCGCCGGGCGCGGCCTTGTCGGTGTAGGTCACCACGCCAGAGGCATCGGTGTATTTGTAGATGGTCAGCGCCTGGGCCACATTGGCCAGCAGCAGCGCCGCACACAAGGTCACTAAACGCGCAAACATAGGCTCTCGAAGGTCATCGGCTATTTTTGTTCTAGGCCGACAAGGTTAGCAGCGCACTCCAGAGACCGCGAGAGACTCGCCTTGCCAGTGTGCGGCAGTCGGCATTGCCCCCAGCTGCGCACCCCACTCGTCTGATAGCCGCCTGAAAGCGCTGACCTAGAGCCTTGCATGCGACCTTAGTCGTAGAGGCCGCAAGCAGTCCATCGCCTAGACTGCCGGGCTCTTTCGCACCGTCCGAGGTTACCCGTCATGTTCGCTGATCGCATTCGCCTGTCTTCACTACTCGACAAGGTAATGAGCGCCGCCGATGCAGCCGCCTTAATCAAGGATGGCATGACCGTCGGCATGAGCGGCTTTACCCGCGCCGGTGAAGCCAAGGCGGTGCCCCGCGCGCTGGCCGAACGGGCCAAGACCCAGCCGCTGCAAATAACCCTGATGACCGGCGCCAGCCTCGGTAACGACCTCGACAAGCAACTCACCGAAGCCGGCGTGCTGGCCCGACGCATGCCGTTTCAGGTAGACAGCACCCTGCGCCGCGCGATCAATGCCGGAGAGGTGATGTTTATCGACCAACACCTCTCGGAAACCGTCGAACAACTGCGCAACCACCAGCTCAAACGACCGGATATCGCAGTGATCGAAGCCGTGGCCATCACCGAGCAAGGCCATATAGTGCCGACCACTTCGGTGGGCAACTCGGCCAGTTTCGCGATCTTCGCCAAGCAGGTGATCATCGAGATCAACCTGGCGCACAACCCCAATCTTGAAGGCCTGCACGACATCTACATTCCCACCTACCGGCCGACCCGCACGCCGATTCCGCTGGTGGCGGTGGACGACCGGATCGGCAGCAGCGCGATTCCCATCGACCCAGCGAAGATTGTCGCCATCGTCATCAGCAACCAGCCGGACTCACCGTCCACCGTGCTGCCGCCGGATGCTGAGACCCAGAGCATTGCCGATCATCTGATCGGCTTCTTCAAACAGGAAGTGGCCGCTGGGCGCATGGAAAATAACCTTGGCCCGCTGCAGGCCGGTATCGGCAGCATCGCCAATGCGGTGATGTGCGGGCTAATTGATTCGCCCTTCCACGACCTGACCATGTACTCGGAAGTGCTGCAAGATTCGACCTTCGACCTGATCGACGCCGGCAAGCTGAGCTTCGCCTCGGGCAGTTCGATCACCCTGTCGAGCCGGCGCAATGCCGATGTGTTCGGCAACTTGGAGAAGTACAAAGACAAGCTGGTGCTGCGCCCGCAGGAAATTTCCAATCACCCGGAAGTGGTCCGCCGCTTAGGCATTATCGCCATCAACACCGCGCTGGAATTTGACCTGTATGGCAACGTCAACTCCACCCACGTCGGCGGCACCAAAATGATGAACGGCATTGGCGGCTCGGGGGATTTTGCCCGCAACGCACACCTGGCAATCTTCGTCAGCAAGTCGATGGCCAAGGGCGGCGCGATCTCCAGCGTGGTGCCGATGGTCAGCCATGTCGATCATACCGAGCATGACGTCGACATCCTGGTGACCGAGCAAGGGCTGGCGGACTTGCGCGGCCTTGCGCCGCGTGAACGGGCGCGACTGGTCATCGACAACTGCGTGCACCCGGACTACCGCGCCGCCCTCAATGCATACTTCGACGCTGCCTGCGCCAAGGGTGGACACACACCCCACCTGCTGCGCGAAGCCCTGCAGTGGCATATCAACCTGGACGAAACCGGGCGCATGCTGGCCAGCTAAGCCGCACGCCGCAATGCAAAAAGCCGCTGGTGGTTTACACCCCAGCGGCTTTTTTCTGCGTGTTCCGCTTAGCCCAGACGGCTACTACGCGGCGCTGTTAACTCAGCCGTTGCAGCAGTAGGAACCCCGACAGCAGCAGGGTATTGGCCGCCCAAGCCGCCGTCAGCACGCTGGCCAGATCGCCGTAAATCTGATTTTCCACGTTGTGCCGGCACAGCCAGATTTCGCTGATGATCCACACCGTGTAACCGATCAGCACGGTAAACATCAGCAGTAAGGTGGTCAGCGCCGCACCACTGAAGTACACAGCCAAGGTCGTGGCCCAGAGCATACTGCTGGGAATTACCCCATAGAACCAAAAAACTTCGCGCAGTGGTTTGACGATCAACATCGAGCCGAAAACTGAGGATTTCATAATTTCGAGTGCTCCTGATTGGCGGTGCAGTCGGCTCTTTCGAGGGGCTGCAACAAGGCCCTCAAGACAACAGTGGCCTGCTTTCAGGATAGTCGCCGAGCCGTCTGCGTCAAACCGCCACAGGATCACCTCAGCAGCGCTAGCGACTCAGCAGGGCATCAGGCGCCAGGCACGAAGTGTTTTTGTACCGTGCCACGGGCGATCAACCGCGACAGGTAGTCGAGCTTTTGTGGGTCGCGGTCGACGAAGCGAAAGGTTACTTGCAGCCATTCGCTGTCCGGGCTTTGTTCGAAGGCGGCAATGGCGTGCAGGTAGCCATTCAGCCGCGCCACCTCGCCACCCTCGCCCTGCTCCAGGTCGAGCACCGCGCTTTCGAGAATCTGCGGCAACGGCTCACTGCGCTTGACCAGCACCACCGCATCTTTAAGGCTCAGGCCTTTGATCACGCAGGCCAGCACGCCACTGGGCAAGCGCAGTTGGCCCTGACCGCGACCGCTGGGTGCGGCCACTGCGGCTTTAGCACCGCTGGCGGCCGGAGCTGCGGCGGCCCGCGCTGGAGCCGCCACGGGCGCCGCCTTGGCGCCGGTCAGCGCCGACAGTGAGTCATTGGCAAACGGGTTGGCTGCTGCCGGCGCCGGACTTTTGCTGCCGGTCAGCGCCAACAACGAATCATTGGCAAAGGGATTGGCCGCCGTAGACTTGGCGGCGGGCCCAGCGGCCAGTTTGCCGCTACGGCTGAGGGCCTTGGTCACCTTGTTGATCAGCTGTTCACTGGAGAACGGCTTGCCGACAAAGTCGGAAACCCCGGCCTGAATAGCCTGTACCACGTTGTCTTTGTCACCACGGCTGGTGACCATGACAAAGGGCGTAGTTTTCAAATTGTCCTGCTCACGGCACCAGCTGAGTAACTCCAGCCCCGACAGCTCGGGCATTTCCCAGTCGCACAGAATCAGGTCAAAGGTCTGCTTGCCGAGCAGTTGCTGGGCTTTTCGACCGTTGACCGCTTCATCTATATGAATGCCGGGAAAGTGGTTACGCAGACTCTTTTTAATCAAGTCACGGATGAAAGGCGCGTCATCCACCACCAGTACACTGACTTTGCTCATCAACCACTCCCGTTCGAATGGTCTCAAGCATAGCCGCCTGTACTGGCATAGCGCCAACTCAAAAGCGCTGCGTGCGCCGTTAAGTATCACAACGCTTTAGCCCACCAACAGCTGGATGGCGGGCTAAAGCCCACCCTACAAAATCAAACATCAACGCCTAAGGGATAGCGGGCCATCCCGAAGGCGCAGTGCTGGCCTTCATTTACTTTACTCACGCGGCTTGCCCTGCACTTCTTCCTGCATGCGCTTGAGGCCCATGTGCCGCACGTCGGTGCCGCGTACCAGGTAGATCACCAACTCGGCGATGTTACGAGCGTGATCACCGATCCGCTCCAGCGAACGCAGGGCCCAGATCACGTTAAGTACCCGCGAGATCGAGCGCGGGTCTTCCATCATGTAGGTGACCAGTTCGCGCAGGGCGCTCTTGTATTCACGGTCGATGATTTTGTCGTACTGGGCCACCGACAAGGCCAGATCGGCGTCGAAACGGGCGAAGGCATCCAGCGCCTCCTGAACCATTTTGCGCACCTGGTCGCCGATATGGCGCACCTCGACGTAGCCCCGCGGAGCCTCGCCTTCTTCACAAAGCAGGATCGCGCGCTTAGCGATTTTAGTCGCCTCGTCGCCGATTCGCTCCAGGTCGATCACCGACTTGGAGATGCTGATAATCAGCCGCAAATCCGAGGCAGCCGGCTGGCGGCGGGCGAGAATTCGCACGCACTCTTCGTCGATATTGCGCTCCATCTGGTTGATCTGCATGTCGCTCTCGCGCACCTGCAAGGCCAAGCCGGAATCGGCCTCGACCAGGGCGGTGACCGCATCGTTGACTTGCTTTTCAACCAGGCCGCCCATCGCCAGCAGATGGCTGCGAACCTCTTCCAGTTCGGCGTTGAACTGGGCGGAAATGTGCTGGGTGTGGCTGTCTTTGTTCATCATAAAGGCTCCGCAAAAAGCTGCCGGCGACACGCGTTAAATTGCCCGCCGATTAATCGTCTCTCCAGGTACAGCGCATGCCGCAAAGGTTTGGCGGCAGCCCCTGCTGTCAGCCATAACGACCGGTGATGTAGTCTTCAGTTTGTTTCTTGGCCGGGTTGGTGAACAGCGTATCGGTGTCGCCAAACTCGATCAGTTTGCCCATGTACATAACGGCCGTGTAGTCCGAGACGCGTGCGGCCTGTT